>VYDF01000295.1 GCA_009843565.1 Acidimicrobiia bacterium
GTGTAGAGGTAGTAGTGCCACGGCTCGCTGCCCCGGTTGGTGTCCTGCTCGCCCAGCCAGTAGGTGATGCCCTCGGTGAATCCGTCTATGAAGCCCTCAGACCGGTCGAAGAACACTGTGAACCACAGGGCGAAGCAGAACAGGAACACCGCCGCGGCCAATATCCAACCCCACCCCGACACGTTGCGAGCCGCCCGCACCACCGGCAGGTCCCAAATCACCTGGGGGCTTGCCAGCATGAGCAGAACCATCACCATGAGCACCCCATAGATGCCCAGGGTCAAGAACACCTCCACCTCGTAGTAGGCGCTGAATCCGAAGGCGATGCCCATGGGTACCAGCCCGGCGGGCAGCATCCACGCCCATCCGGCGACCCCGCCCCGTTTCCCATCGGCGTTCTCACCGCTCAACTGCTGGGCCGCCTGCTCGGCCAGCAGGGCCAAGAAGAACCCGCCGAAGATGAACACCACAATGAACGTGGTCTCTTTGACCGCGAAGCCCGCGGCCAGCAAGAAGCCCAACAGTGCGGGCAGCAGCAGCCGGGGGCGGTCCAAGAACCGCACGATCACCACCATCATGGCCAAGGTGATGAACGCGGTCAGCGAGTCTTCCCGGCCCAGCCGGGTCATGTAGAGGGCAATGGGGCTGAACGCCAGCACTGCCGAGGCGGCCAGCGTCACCGCCGGGCCGAGGGAGCGGCGCAAGAACCACGGCAGCACGATCATCCCCACCCCGGCCAGCACGGCCACCATCCGGGCCGTGGTGTGCGACTCCCCGAACACCCAGAAGAACGCTGCGGTCAGATAGAAGCGCAGCGGCCCGTGATACACCGGGTCGTAGCCCTCATAGGTGCCCTCTAGGAACTTCCACGAGTACCAGGCATCGATGCTCTCGTCGTGATGCAGCGGACGCTCGGCCAGCTCGACAAGCCGCAGCACCAGCCCGGCCGCCGCCACTGCCGCCACGGCGAGGGCCAGCGCCGTCTCCGGACGGCGGCGCCAGAACTCCACCGGGCTCCAGCTGGGCAATGCCACCTGTCGCTCGCCGATCATCGCTCGCACCGCTCAGCGCACCTCATAGATCGCATACTGGCCCTGGGCAAACGCCAGAGCCCCCCGAGAAGCCCAAAACTCCTCGCTCACCCCTGCCCGCCGCTCGATCGGCCCGACCACCACGTAGTCCACCCCGTAAGCATTCAACAGATCCTCTGTTCCCTCGAATCCGCCCAGCATGGTACGGGCCTGCTGGTGGCGTACCGGCCAGTCGGTGACGCCGAGGTCGTTGATCCAGCCGGCGAATCCCACCACCGTCTGGCGTCCGCTGAGAGCCGGCACCGGATGGGTGTGCTCGAAGCCGATCAGAAACACACTGTCGGGAGGCGTCTCATCTCGGGCCCACTCCCCGGCGGCCACCCCGTCGCCCGAGGCAATCGGATGGGGCCACACATTCACTTCGGGATCTACTGCTTTCCACACATCGAGCGCACCGGCGAAGGTGAGGGCGAGAAACAACAGCACCGCCGCCGCCACGCCCGGCCACCCGATGAAAGCCAATCTCACCAGCACCGCGGCCACCAACAGCGACCCCAGCAGAATCACCGGGACGAACCAATGGGTGTTGTTCCAGGGATGAGATGGGGCCACCCGCACGTAATTGGGGACAATGAGCCACAACCACACCGGGATCGACCCCAACAGCAACACCTTGGGCAGAGTTCCCTTCCAAAGCTGCGCCGCCAACATCAACGCCAAGAACACCCCCGCGTTGCGCCACCAAAACGTGAGCTGGCTGTCTTGTTCGGGCGAGTAGCCGGGGGGCTGCATCCAGGGGCCGTCCACCCATTTCTCCCACACGAGCTCGGTGTTCAGCGGCTCGATCCACAGGGCGGCGGGCAGCGAGAACGCCAGTGCCGGTATGGCGAACAGCATCCACTGCCAGCGGCGATCTAGCACCGCCCAGATCAGGCCCAGCCCCAGAGCCACTCCAAAGGAGTACACATGGAATATGGGCATGAGTCCCGCGATCACCCCGGCGGCGGCAAACAGCCGCCGTGACCCCGACTTGTGGGCCTCCCGCATCAGCACAACCACAATCAGCAGCAAAGAGAACCCGGCCAGGGTCGGCCGCTGGGGGAAGAGGTTCCCGGTGACCGCATTCTCCATCAAGACGTTGCCGGCGTGGTGGCGGGTGTAGTCGGTGGGCAGATCCCAAATGACGCTCCACCCCCCGTCGGCCACATCTCCGAAGAAGCGGAGCCACCCCAGCCCGCCGAACAGGGTGAACACCAGCACCGCCGTCACCCCGACCGCTCGGCTGGAAAACAGCCTCACCCCTGCCAGATACAGCACAGGCACAAAGGCGAAGGCCAGATAGCCCGACGACACCTCCAACCCGCCGAAGGCGCTCAAACCGGCCCGGTCGAGCATGGCGGCGAAGTAGTCGATGCCGAAGTGGTAGGGCAGCCGGTCGACCCCGAACGCGGTGGGCAGCTCCGGGGGGAAGTTCTCCCCGTGGGCGAACGACGAGGCGTAGGTGAGGTGCGCTTGCCAGTCGGTCCACGACGAGAGGTGGCCAGCCCGCACGCCCCCTGAGCCGTCGGGAAGGTAGGCCTGGTTCAAGATCCAGGTGGTGATCGCCCAAGCTGGGGCGGTGAGAATCAGCAGCGGGGCCGGGTTCTCCGGGCGGGAAATGGGTCGCATCAGCCGGCGCCGGAAATCGCGGCACTCGGAGCCGATCTGCCGAACGCCCGTCCACCAACCGGCGGCCGAAATCGCCGCGGCCACTAGTGCTGACGCGACGACCACCTGACCGCTCAAGCTGCCGACGGCCCAGCCCGCGGCGTAGCCCACCAGAGTGACGACCATGAACCCGACCACCGCTCCATAGGCCACCCGCTCCTCGATTCGGAGCTTCAACCTGGTCAGATAGGTGAGGCCAATACCGACAAACACGCAGTCGGCCAAAAGCAGCGCCACCCACAGCTTCATTGGCTCTCGAACCTAGTGGTCGGGTCAGTTCGCAGGGAGCCACCGGCCGCAGTAGGCCCGGGGCCAGGGCTGGTCGCCCCTTCGGGCGTAGAGCAGGCGGGCTCGGGCATCCTGCTCTTCGGGCGGGGCGTGGGCCGGGTTGCCGGTGCCGCCCACGGTCCTCCACGTTCGCGGCTCGAACTGGTAGGCGCCATAGAACAAACCGTTGGCGCTCTCGGCGGTGTAGTTGTTGGTGGACTCGCAAAATCGGAGGTTGTACCAGTGCCGTTCGGTGGGTTCGATGAATCCGTTCTCGACCCGCTCGCGGTCGGCCATGTCGTTGATCTCGGCGATGTACACCACCCACTCGGCCGCTTCCACCAGCTGCTCTGCATCGTTCAGGCGGCTGTTCAGATACGGGATGGCGTCGTTGAGCCGCTCGATACGGGACTCGGTTCGATCCCGCTCCCCCGGCACGTTTTCCACCGCGTTCAAGGCCTCGTCAACGAGTTCGGAAACCTCCGACAGCAGCGCTATCCGCCAAAGGGCGTCAGTGGCCTCGGACACCCCCAGAATGAAGGCGAAATCCTCGACGTCGCCCCCCGAAATGTACTCCTGCACGACCAGTTGCTCGGCCTCCTCCATCAGAAGCTTTTTGCCGGCATCGGTGTCGTGGAGTTGGTCCATCCGGGCCAACTCCAGGTGCAGCTCCTTTACCGTGCGGTCAATGGCCATCTGTGCGGTGTGGCGGAGCCCCAAGGCCAGTTCCAAGTCGTCTTGGGCCCGTGGCAGATCACGCCACGCCGGTATCGCCGAATCAACCGCCACCGGCTGCGCGGCTTCGTCGCCGTTGTCGGACTGTCCGACCGCGGCTCCACCAGCGGCCGCCATGGTGGCGGCCACCACCAACAGAAGAACCGTCAAGCGACTGCGTTCTTGAGCCCGCAAACTCTCTCCCCAGTTCGGCTACCCTCGAAACGGGTTTACCGCACTGCCCCACGGGGCGGCAAAACCCCTTTCGGCTGCCTTCAATCTACCGACTATGCCCACTATCCCTTCAAACGACGCTGGCCCACCCGGTGCGGCCCAAGAAACTGACGCGATTCTGGTGGTGTCGTTCGGCGGGCCGGAAGGACCCGACGATGTGATGCCGTTTCTGCGCAACGTGACCCAGGGACGCAACATCAGCGACAAGCGCTTGGCCGCAGTGGCCGAGCACTACCACCTTTTTGGCGGAATTAGCCCCATCAACCAGTGCAATCGGGATCTGATCGCCGCTTTGGCCGATGAGCTGGCCCGGCGCGGGGTGGAGCTACCGGTGTATTGGGGCAACCGGAACTGGAAACCCATGCTGGCCGACACCGTGGCGCAGATGCGCGACGACGGGGTCTCCCGGGCAATTGGGTTTGCCACCTCGGCCTTCGGCTCCTACTCGGGCTGCCGCCAATACTCCGAAGACATCGAGCGGTCTCGGGCGGCGGTGGGGCCCGACGCGCCGCTGATCCACAAGCTGCCGCCGTTTTGGGAGCAGGAGGGCTTCTTGTCGGCGATGGCCGATCATCTGGCCGTTGCCCGCCATTCCGAGCCGGCCGCGCCGGTGGTGTTCACCGCCCACAGCATTCCCGGCGCCATGGCGGCCTCTGCCCCCTATGTGGCGGAGCTCAACGAGGCCTGCGCACGGGTGGCGGCCCGGACCGGCGTTGACGAGTGGTCGTTGGTATACCAGAGCCGCAGCGGCCCGCCCCAGGTTCCCTGGCTGGAGCCCGATATCGGCGATGAGTTGGACAGGCTGGCCGACGGCGGAGCCGACTCGGTGATCGTGGTGCCTATCGGCTTCGTGGCCGACCACATGGAGGTCATCTACGACCTCGACACCGAGGCCCGCCAACGAGCCGACACGCTGGGCCTGCGCTTTGTTCGAGTGCCTACCGTCGGCACCCATCCCGCGTTCGTGGAGATGATCGCCGACCTGGTGCTGGGCCCACCGCCGGCCCCGTGCCCTGTCGACTGCTGTCTGCGCTAGAAGCCCTTACTCCCGTGATCCGATCTCGGTGTTGATCCAGGCGATCAGCTGCGCTTGGTTGCGGGTTTGGGTCAAGATGTCGCCGGGGCCGCTGAAGTGGAAGACGAAGCCCTCGCCCGACTTCATCGACTGGATCGAGCGGCCCTCCACGG
>VYDF01000230.1 GCA_009843565.1 Acidimicrobiia bacterium
CGGCAAAGCTCACCCCGGCGGCCACCACCGCCGCACCGGGCTTGACCATCTCGGCCTTCACCATGCGGGGCGCTCCGGCCGCGGCAATGAGGATGTCGGCGTTCTTGGTGTAGCGGGAAATGTCGCCCGCCCCGGTATGAACCACGGTGACCGCGGCGTTGGCGTTGGGCCGCTTCAGCGACAACAAGTTGGCCAACGGCCGGCCGATGGTGAGGCCTCGTCCGATGATCACCACGTGCTGACCGGCAATTGGGATCTCGTAGCGCTCCAGCATCAACTGGATGCCCCGAGGGGTGCAGGCCAGCGGAGCGTCCACCCCCTGCACCAGCCGCCCCAGGTTCACCGGGTGCAGCCCATCGGCATCCTTCTCCGGCAGCACCCGTAACAGCGCGGTCTCGTAGTCAAGATGGTCGGGAAAGGGGTACTGCATGATGTAGGCGTCCACCGCCGGATCGGCATTGAAGTCGTCCACCACGGCGTCCACCTCTTCTTGGGTGGCATCGGCAGGCAGATGCACCTCTCGAGAGCCCATCCCCAGTTCCTCGCTGTCGCGGTGCTTCATGGCCACATAGTTGGCCGACGGCCCGTCGTCACCCACCAGCAACGTCCCCAACCCCGGGGTCACGCCCTTCTCGGCCAGCGCAGCGATCCGCTCCCGCAGACCTTCCTTTATTTCAGCTGACAGCATTTCGCCGTCGAGTTTGATAGCAGTCATCGCCCGGAATTCTCGCTCATTCATGGGGCGGGCACAATGACCAACTGGGCCACCCGCCGTTCGGTGATTCACGAGATGGCTTGGGGTCCAAGGCTAAGCGACAAGAGTTCGGGTTGGGCCCCTCGGTAGCGCTCCGTCCAAACTGCGCTTTGGTGACTTCAATTGATGTTGCCCGTTGGGGCTCTTGTTCAATTGGTAGCCCTTCTTGTGGACCTTCTTGTGGCACTTCGGACACAGCAACACGAGGTTGGTGATGTCGGTGGGCCCGCCGTTGTCCCACCAGATGATGTGGTGGGCGTCGCAGGCACCGGCTCTCATGCCGCACCCGACGCACTGCCTGTCGCGGGCGATCAGCGCCAGTTTCTGGGCGGAGGTGACGGCCCGCTGCTTTCTTCCCAGGTACAGCGGCTGCCCGTCGGCGGCGAAGATGGCGGGGACGATGCCCGCGTCGCAGGCGATGTGGCGGAGGTCGTCGATATCGATGGGAGTCCCGTCGATGAGCCCGGCGTTCTTGAGTTGGCCACTGAGCGTGTCGTAGTCGACGGAGACGATCAGCGTGGTGGCCTGCGGCGCAATCCCTTCGCATTCTGAGCCGTCACCCTGAACGTCATCGCCGTCGGCGGTTCCAGAGCTCGCAGGTCGTTGCGTGATGAGCGCGACCAGAGCATCGGCAATGCGTTGTTCATGAGTGCGATCGCTTCCAGACTTGGCGTCGTCCCGGAACAGCCGATCGCTCAGATCGTGAACAGCAGTCTTGACCCGATCGCCAGCGACTCGATCAAACTCGGCGTGCAGAACGACCATGTCATCGTCGCCATCGAACACCTTGCCGCTACGACGCTCTCGCTGCCGCTCCTGGCGGGATAACCCATCATCAGCCCGGCGCTGATCCTCGATTCGAACCACGGTCTTCTTGAACTGGTCGAAATCCTCAGAGATGGCCAAGGCAATCAACTCAAGCTCTTCGGCCTGGGACAGCGGCGCCCGCTGATGCGACTCACCCATCACCCGGGCGTGATCAATCGAGATCCACCCCTCCTTGGCCGCCTCGAGCGTGGTCGGCAGCTCCTTAAGCGATCCCGCAGCCTTGGCCTGCTGACGAGCCCGATGACGCCCGAGCCCAAACTGCCGGCACAACTCTTCAACTGCGTCTTGCCCTTCCAGATCACCAAGCCGCCCCAACAAAGCAGTCAGATAGCCATCCAACTGCCGCCGAGCGCTATCGGCTTGGAGGATCAACTTGACCAAATCACCCGACTCCAGTCCCGAAAAATCAGCCAGCTCGACCTCCACGCCGCCGCTGCCGCGGGCCTTCTGCCCGAGGCCATCCTGAGTGGCGTTTCCCCTGGTGAGACCACCTAAATCCATGCCACAAGTCTACCGACGCCAGTGACAATATCCCCTGAAATGGATCAACAGATGGAGTAGGAGAAACGAGCTCGCCGAGGGCTCTAGGCAAATGTGGAGCTAACAGAGCATGTGAAGCCGGGGAGGACGTCTTGGCCGTTGAGGGAGTCGTCCTCATGCAGGGTTGAGGTGGCTGAGTCGGGGCGGTACACGTCGATGGTGCGGGTGTCGGTGTGGACTATCCAGACCAGTGGGGCGCCATGGCCGAGCCACATCTGCGCTCGGTCGCGGGCCCAGCGGCGGCTGTCGCTGGGGGAGACGATTTCTACCACCAGGTCGGGGACGGCTTCGGCATAGCCATCAATCTCCGCGTCGAGCGGGATCTTGTCTGCGGAGGTGTAAGCCACGTCGGGCTCGCGCACGGTGTCGGGGTCGCGCTCCAGCCACACGCCCGAATCGGAGGCCACCACCGTGCCCAGCCTTTTGGCCCTTGCAAAGAGGTTCAACTCGGTGGCTAGGTTGACCACGATCTGGCCGTGTCGGTGTCCTGCTGCCATCGTCTCGTGAAGCACTCCCCGCACCAGCTCGCCCCGCACGCCTTCAGCGCTCAACCGCAGGAGGTCGTCGGCGGTTAGCAGCTTCGTGTCGGCCAATCCAGCATCAGCAGTAGACATATTATTTAGATAATTTTCAGTTTAGTCTGTTGATTTCCACATTGGCAAGGGGGTCCAGTTGCAGAACTAGTAGCAGGACCATGTCCATATCCTATGTCGCCTCACTCGTTGATCCAGCCGAAGCGGCCTGTGATGCAGAGGTTGCCTCGGGTGAGGTTGTGGTCGTCGAGGGAACTGCGCCTGATGATCGGGGTGTCCTGCACGAGAACAGACATGTGGGCAGGATGCCAATGCCCCCCCAGAAGGGCAGAGACAGCAGAAAACTGTTGGCATCTTGAGGTTGTCAGGTTATCCTGACAGACATGGGTGTGATTGCTGCTGATGCTCTACCGGCCGATCCCTTGGAGGCGCTGCGGGAGCTTGCTCGCAGTGAGCCGGAACTGGAGCGGCTGCGTCGCGACAAGGTTTTGGCAGCCCGCGCGGCGGGGGCCACTTGGGAGCAGGTTGGAAATGCGCTGGGAATGAGCCGCCAGTCGGCTTGGGAGTACTTCACTGCCCGAATTCGGGATGAACTGACGGACAATGTCAAGGCCAACGTTGATATGTCAGAGGTCGAGGCGATGCAAATGGCCGTAGAAGAGGTGCGAGCGGTTCGACGTCGTAGACGGCGCTGAGCGGTGAAGGTTGTGCTGGATGCAAACGTGTTCGTTTCGGCAGCAATCGCAAAAGGACCCTCCCATCGCGTTGTCCAGGCGTGGCTCACAGACCGTGTCTATTAAGTGGTCGTGTGCCCCGAAATCTTGGCCGAAGTGCGAGCTGTATTGACAGAGCGTCCACGAATGCGAAAGTGGATCGACATTGCAACCGCCGAACTGTTTGTTGAAACGGTCAGCGCTGCAGCAGAACTGGTTGCAGACCCGGAACAAGTTCGTCGGGTCACGAGAGATCGAGATGACGACTACCTCGTAAGCCTCGCCCGTGACCATGAGGCGGACTACATCGTTTCCGGCGATCGCGATCTTCTTGATTGGAGCGAGCAAGACCCACCAGTCATTGCTCCTGCGGCATTTGAATTGCTGCTCAGCTCCTAGATTCTGAAGTCAGCTCGGAGCGATAGAAACTCACACGTAGATCCAGCCGAAGCGGCCTGTTTTGGAGCTCATACAGGTCTCGCTGTGTCCCCGGGCTTGGTGACATCTGCTATCTCACAAGTCCACGAAGTAGTCCGTTGGCGGGATTGACGTCGTACTGAGAATCCGAGAGGGAGTTGCCGAACCTGATCGTGGAATCGCGCACCGAGAGCAGGCGACCTGGTGGCTTGACCCCAGTCCACGCGAACTCGCCGGTTGCCGGGTCCAGCCGAACGACAAGTTCATTCTCGAGAATAAGGGCGATGAGGAACGATTCGCTGGGTTGTGCGATGGCGAGAGAGCGGGTGGGGTAGCCCTCCGACGTGGAATCGAGTTCTGTCCGCCACAGCAGATCGCCGGTTTCGGTGTCGAATGCGGTCACAGAGGCGCGGCCGGCATCGGCCCACTCGTGGGGAACGTCCCTTATGAATGCTCGGCCATCAGAGACGATTGGGTCGTCCCAGGCCCAATCCGTTCCCTCGCGACCGGCAGCAGTCCACAGCACGGACCCTTGGGCATCCAGGCGGGCCAATTGCGGCGGGGAAGGATCGCCTTCATTGGTGAACTCAATTGCGATCAACCACTCGCCCCTGCCTAAGGAGACCGCCCTCGTCACTCGGGCGTACTTCCCAAATTCGGCCCGCCACCGCTCATCGCCATTGGTGGCATCGACGGCGATGACAGAGTTATTCCAGGGTGCGACTATGGCTGTTTCATCCGTGGCGGCCAGGAGGAACAGGGATTCGCCATACCACTTGAACCAAGCGTTGTAACCGGTCTCGGGATCAATGGCGTACAAGTTCTCTCCCTCAAACCTGGGAGCGAACAAGACAACCTCCCCGGCTCGTAGCGGCCCGCGATGGGGCTGGCCGTCCCTGTGGATCTGCTCTAGTTCCCACCCCACCGCCAATAGCCACAGATCGAGGAACTCAAGCTCTTCTGGCTGCCAGTCCCTCCCGGAGAAAATCGCTGCTTGGAGCGGAAAGTAGGTCTCACAGAGGATCACAATCGACGGCTCAGGGAGCTGGTAGTGCTGGCCGCGTTCGTTTGGGGATGCGGCGTCAAAACCGCGGTTGGTGCATGGCTCAAAGTTGATCGAGACCGAGAGGCCGCCGACGACGAACTGGGTCTCATCCCAAAGGGACACTTCCGCGTCGTCGCTGATGCCGGGCAGGCGCATGAACAACTCGGTGCCGTCGGCCAGCGTGACGTTGATCCCGCCGAAGTCGCTCTCGTCATAGAGGACACTCGGCTCACCACGGTCACTGAGCACGGCGACAGCGGTGGGGGTGGCGG
>VYDF01000016.1 GCA_009843565.1 Acidimicrobiia bacterium
GGAGATGGGCTATGCGGTGGCCGATGTTCTGTTCGGCCAATCCGACCCCGGTGGGCGGATGGCGATGACCGTGCCGGCCCGCTACGAGCACAACCCGGCGTATCTGAATTATCCCGGCGAGAACGGGGTGGTGCGCTACGGCGAGGGCCTCTATATCGGCCACCGCTGGTTCGACGCCCGTGCCATCGAGCCGGCTGTGCCCCTAGGCCACGGCCTGTCGTACGCCTCCTTCGATTGGTCGGAACCCCGGGTGACGGGCGGGGGCGATACCGAGGTGGCCGACCCGGTGGTCGTTGAGGTCGACGTGGTCAACACCAGCGACCGGGCGGGCAGCGATGTGGTGCAGGTGTACGTCGAGCCGCCTCCGTCGCTGCTGCACCGCCCGGTGCGGGAGCTGAAGGGCTTCGCCAAGGTCCATTTGGCCCCCGGCGAGCGCACCACGGCCCGCATCGTGCTCACCCGCCGGGCCTTCGCCTACTACGACCCCGGCGATCAGACCCCACAAGGGCTCGACTCAATGAGCCCGGTTCCCGCCGGAGAATCCCACAAGCGCTCCGACCCCGGCTGGTACGTCGACCCCGGCGCCTACACCATCTGGACCGCCCGCTCCAGCGCCAACCTCGTCCACCCCGCCGAGGTCCAGTTGAGTGACCTATAGCGACAGCTTTCTTTGACATGAGAGGGGCTGGCTCTACTGGCAAGGTGTTCTCTGTCGCAGCTATCGGGATTGCACTGGCGCTGTGGGTGGTGGCCTGTGCTAACTCGAGTCCAGTGACGGTTCCTGAGGGTTCTGGCGAAACGACTGAAGCAGTGGAGCCGAGTGATCTGGTTGACGATGAGTCAACACAGGAGGCTCAGATTCGCGGCCTCTTGGAGGAGTTCGTGGAGGACGGGCAGAGCGTTGGCGTGGTGGTCGGCATCGTGCGGGAAGGAGAGCGTGTAGTTGTCGGTGCTGGCAGGTTGGCGGTCGGCGGTTCTGGGCTGCCTGACGGCGACACCGTCTTCGAGATCGGCTCAATCACCAAGGTCTTCACGTCGACCGCGTTGGCCGATCTGGAAATGGGCTCTGGCGTTGGGCTTGAAACGCCGGTGCAGAGCCTCCTCGGCGACCAAGTGCAGATGCCGACGCGAAATGGCACCGAAATCACACTCGGACACCTGGCAACCCACAGTTCCGGGCTGCCTCGGTTGCCGAACAACCTGGCCCCGGTCGATTGGGCCAACCCTTACGCCGACTACACCGCCGAGCGCCTCTACGAGTTCTTGGCAGACCACGAATTAACCCGGGACATAGGTGAGACTGTCGGGTACTCGAATCTCGGCTACGGCCTTTTGGGCCACGCTCTAGCGATTTCAGAGGGCACTGACTACGAGACGGTCATCGTGCAGCGAATCCTTGACCCGCTGGAGATGGCAGACACCGCCGTCACTCTGACGCCGCCCCTAGAGGCCCGTTTGGCTACCGGGCATGATGAGCGGCTCCTACCAGTGGCCAATTGGGATCTCGCTGCGCTCGCTGGCGCCGGTGCCTTGCGTTCGACCGTGAATGATCTTGCCACTTTCTTGGAAGCGAACCTCGGGTTGAGGCAAACACCGCTACACGCGGCAATGCAGCGCACACATGTCCCGCAGGCCTCTGACCCTGCAATGGGGATGGACCTCGGTCTGGGATGGCTAATCGCCGACATCGACGGCCGCCGGTTTGTGTGGCACAACGGCGCCACCGGCGGCTACAGCTCGTTCATCGGCTTCGATCCCGAGGCCCGCGAAGGAATCGTCATATTGTCAAACTCGGTGATCAGCGTCGACGGCCTCGCCCAACGCTTGGTAACCCTCTTCTTCAACGGGTGAGCCGCCTGATCACAGGCACAAGGCTCATCGGCTGAAGAGCGGCTGGTTCCCTCCGACGTCATCATGTACCGAGCAGCAAGCTGACCCTGTTGAGCGAGCGGTTGGTGGAGCTGATGGGACTCGAACCCACGACCTCTTGCATGCCATGCAAGCGCTCTAGCCAACTGAGCTACAGCCCCGCGAAGAGGGAACTCTAACAGCCGCCATAGTGCTGACCCACATAGGTAATGGTTATTGGCTGTTGCCGGAAGGTCGGTAGATTGAGCGGCGATGGACGGCTACGAACCGGCGGCTATCGAGCCCAAATGGCAGCAGCGCTGGATCGACGACGCCACCTACGACATCGACAACGACGATCCCCGGCCGCCCTACTACGTGCTGAGCATGTACCCATATCCCAGCGGTCCGGCCCACATCGGCCACGTCCGCAACTACACCTTCGGCGACCTGCTGGTTCGGTACCGCACCATGCAGGGCGACGGCGTTCTGTCGCCCATCGGCTTCGACAGCTTCGGCCTTCCCGCGGAGAACGCCGCCATCAAGACCGGCACCCACCCCCGGATCCATACCGACGCCAACATCGAGCGGCTGTCGTCTTCACTGCGCCGCATCGGCGCGGTATACGACTGGCGTCGCACGCTCAGCAGCCACGACCCCGACTACATCCGCTTCACCCAGTGGATCTTCCTGAAGTTCTACGAGGCCGGGCTGGTGTATCGGGCCACCGCCCCGGTGAACTGGTGCCCCGGCTGCCAGACCGTGCTGGCCAACGAGCAGGTGCTGGCCGACGGCACCTGCGAGCGCTGCAGCAATTTGGCCCAGCAGAAAGAGCTGGAGCAGTGGTTCTATCGCATCACCGCCTACGCCGAGGAGCTGCTCGACGGCCTCGACGGCCTGGACTGGCCCAACCGGGTGAAGGTCATGCAGCGTAACTGGATCGGCCGCTCCGAAGGCGCCGACTTCACCCTGCCCATCGCCGACGACAACGGCAATCCTCGAGACGACATAGAGGGAATCCCGGTGTTCACCACCCGGCCTGACACCAGCTTCGGTATGACCTTCGCGGTCATGTCTCCCGAGCACCCCCGGGTCGCCGGGCTCACCACAGATGACCGCCGCCCCGAGGTCGAGGCATTCATCAACGAGGTGGCCGAGCGCAGCGAATTCGAGCGTCTTTCGGTAGGCGGCCCGGCCGACAAGCGGGGGGTGGACACCGGCACCCGGGTGGTCAACCCTTTCACCAGCCAGCCCATCCCGCTGTATTTGGCCGACTATGTGCTCACCACCTACGGCACCGGGGCGATCATGGCCGTCCCCGGCGAGGATCAGCGCGACTGGGACTTTGCCACCGCCTACGGCCTGCCCATCATCCGCACCGTGCAGCCCCCCGAGGACTTCGACGGCGAGGCCTACACCGGCGACGGGCCGTCCATCAACAGCGAATGGCTAGACGGCCTGTGGATGGACGAGGCCAAGGCCAAATCCATCGACTGGCTGGAAGACCAGGGCATCGGGGAGCGCAAGGTGAACTACCGGCTGCGCGATTGGCTGCTGTCCCGCCAGCGCTATTGGGGATGCCCCATTCCCATCGTGTACTGCGAGGTCTGCGGGGCGGTCCCGGTGCCCTACGAGGACCTGCCGGTGGGCTTGCCCGACGACGTGGCCTTCATGCCCACCGGCCGCTCTCCGCTGATGGACCACCCCGGCTTCTTGAACACCAACTGCCCAACTTGCGGCGGCGCGGCCCGACGGGAGACCGACACCATGGACACGTTCGTGGACTCCTCGTGGTACTTCTTGCGCTTCGCCGACCCCCACAACCAAGAGCTTCCCTTCAGCCAGGAGGCGCTGGAGCGGTGGCTGCCGGTGGACCAGTACATCGGCGGGGTGGAGCACGCCATCTTGCACTTGATGTACGCCCGGTTCTTCACCCGGGCGCTGTCCGATCTGGGGGTGGCCCCCGCTGGGCTGCGGGAGCCCTTCCAGCGGCTGTTTACCCAGGGCATGGTGCGTATGGGTGGGGGGAAGATGTCCAAATCGCGGGGCAATTTGGTGGCCCCCGAGGACTTCATCGACGCCCATGGCGCCGACGCGCTGCGGTTGGCCATTTTGCAGGTCAAGCCCCCTGCCGAGGATGTGGACTGGGAGGACTTCGGTCTCGAGGGCTGTAACCGCTTCTTGGGCCGGCTGTGGCGGCTGGCCGCGGGCACCGCGGAGCGGGCCAATCCGGCCCGATCAGGCCCTGTGACCGAGGCCGATCTCGCCATTGACGCCGCCACCCACCGGCTCATCGACCGCATCACCTCGGAGTTCGACCGCTGGTCGTACAACACCGCGGTGGCTGGCTGCATGGAGTTCACCAACGAGCTGTACCGCTATGTGCAGGCCGACGACGGCCCCCACCACGACACGCTGGCGTTCGCCATCGACTCCCTGCTGCTGGTGATGGCCCCCATGGTGCCCCACATCTGCGCCGAGCTGTGGGAGATGCGCCGGGGCGGCAACATACACGCCGAGCCGTGGCCCACCGCCGATGAGGCCAAGCTGGTGCTGGAAACAGTCACCATGGTGGTGCAGGTGAACGGAAAGGTGCGCGACCGCATCGAGGTGGCCGCCGACATCGCCGACGCGGAGGCCGAGGCGCTGGCCCTGGCGTCGGAGCGGGTGCAGCAATACCTGGACGGCGGCGAGCCCCGCAGGGTGATCGCCCGCCCGCCCAAGCTGGTGAACGTGGTCGTCTAGACGTCCCAGACCACGTGGAGCTCATCGGGGCCGCGGAACGCCACCCCCCGGATGAGCGGGGGATCGGCGTCGGGATCCAGTCTCAGGCCACCGAGCCGCTCGAGAATGGCCCGCAGGGCCACCCGCATCTCCAGGCGGGCCAAGTGCATGCCCAGGCACAGGTGTCGGCCCCAGCCGAACGCCATGTGGGGCACGGGCTGCTCTCGGTCGGGGTTCCAGCGATCGCCGTCGGCATACACCTGCTCGTCCCGGTTGGCCGATGTCATGGTCATCATCAGCCGGGTGCCGGCTGGGATCGGGCAGCCGTCCACCTCGATGTCCTCGGTAGCCTCACGAGTGGCCAGCGGGGCTGAGCTCTCCCACCGCAGGGTCTCCTCAATCACCTGATCCAGCAGCGACCAGTCGGCCATCAGGCGATCGATCCAGCCCTCGTTGGTCAACAATGCCGTCAGGGCGATGCCCATCTCTCGGGACGTGGTCTCCGCCCCGGCGGGCATGAGCAGCAGC
>VYDF01000210.1 GCA_009843565.1 Acidimicrobiia bacterium
ACGCCGACAATCACTACTACGAACCCCGAGATGCCTTTACCCGCTACATCGACCCTGCCTTCGCCGATCAGGCAGTGCGGCCGGTGATCGAGGCCGACGGCACCGAAGAGGTATACATCGGCGACCGCCGGTTCACGTTTTTGGAGCACCGCAACTACGACACGGCCCCTCGTCCGGGAATGCTGCGAGAGATGTTGAAGGCCATGAAGCGGGGCGACGACGGCGGGAACATCAAGGGCTCCCGGGTTTCTGAGCCCCACCAGCCGGAGTACGTCAAGCGATCAGCCCGAGTCGAGGTGCTCGACACCCAGGGCATTGAAGCAGCAGTGCTGTTCCCCACTCTGGCGGTGTGCGTGGAGCACTACATGGTTGACGATCCCGATCTGCTCTACGCCAACCTGTCCGCCTTCAACCGCTGGCTGGACGACGAGTGGGGCCTCAACCGGGATGGCCGCATCCATGCCCCTCCCCTGCTGTCGTTGGTCGATGTCGACCGGGCCGTGGACGAGTTGGAATGGGCACTGGACCGGGGGGCCCGAGTGGTGTCGATTCGTCCTGGACCCGCGGCCGGCCGCAATATCGCCGACCCGGTCTTCGACCCGTTCTGGGCCCGGATCAACGAGGCCGGGGCAGTGGTCGGGTTCCACATCGGCGAGTCGGGCTACAACCAGTCGATGTCGGTGCATTGGGGCGAGGATCCCAATCCGCCGTCGCACCGGCAGTCGGCATTGCAGTGGACCTGTTTCTACGGCGACCGCCCGATCATGGAGACGGTGGCTGCCCTGATCTACGCCAACCTGTTCGAGGCGTTTCCCAACGTTCGAGTCATGAGCGTGGAGAACGGCAGCCTCTGGGCGGAGTATCTGATGGCGGCGATGAACAAGATGAACCGAATGGGCCGCAACGGCCCGTGGTTGCGGGGTCCGCTGACCGAGAAACCCAGCGATGTGTTCTGCCGACACGTGTTCGTGTCCCCCCACCATGAGGAGCCGGTGGCCGATTTGGCCCGCTCCATCGGGGCGTCGCAGGTACTGTTCGGGTCCGATTGGCCCCATGCCGAGGGCCTCGCCGAGCCACTGGAGTTCGCGGAGGGCCTGTCCAGCCTTTCCTCAGCCGATGTCCGCCTCATCATGCGGGACAACCTGAGCACCCTGCTCGCTGGCTAATTCCGCCGGTCGCGAAACAGCCGCGGGTCGTAGGGCACGTCGCAACGTTCAAGGGCGGCCTGCCAGGCAGGGCTGTTTTTCATAATGCGGCGCAGTCCAAGAACCATCGCCGTGCTGCTGACTCGGGCGCCCGGAGCCGGGTCCAGCCCCAGCACCGAGGTGAGCTCTTGGGGGATGGTGGTGATGGCCCCGTTCATCAAGATCTGATATCCCGCTCTCTGAGCCGCAGGAATCGGGGGGTTCTGAAGGAATCTGATGGCGGCCTGCATCCCAGGGCTCGGGGCCAAATCGGGATGCCCGGTGATCCATTTCCGCAGCTCGTCGGCAGTTGTCGGCAGAGGCGATGCGCCCAGCATCTCGCCCACCCGCGTCTGTTCCACCACAAATTGGTCCGCCTGTTCAGTGCTGAGCCGGCCCCCGAATCGCTGATAGGCCTCCAGGAAGGAATCGGTCAGTGAATTGTGGACCCACGCGGCCAAATCTGGCGTAGACGCGCGGTACGGCCGACCGCGGTGTGAAGTGCCGCTCACTCCTTGGTGGGCTGAGTTGACCTGATCCACAGCCTCCTTCACTTCGGGCATCGCCCCGAAGGTGGCCGAGGTGACATAGAAGGATGTCCGACTGAGACGGCCAAGCGGATCGTCTCGATAGCGGCTGTGATCGTCCACCCCGGCGACTACCTCGGGGTGGGCCGCTTGGATCAACAAGGCGCGGATGCCGCCGACGAACACGCTGACGTCGCCGATCACCCGCCAGCTGATGGAATCAGGACCGCACAATCCTGGATCTCCCGGAAAATCTCCGGTGTGCTTCAACGGCATCTCCGCGTGGGCGAACATGCCGCTCACCGAGTTGATGACTCGAGTCCTGGCCCATTGCAACATGGCTCGATCACCCTATCCTCGAGCGCTCAGAATCCGGTCAGGCGGTGGTCACCAGAAGCTGCTCGAAGCGGCGGATGGAGGCATAGGGCACCCAGGCAGGTTCCACAGCCAATTCCATGTGGGGAAAGCGCTCCAACAGCATCGGAAAGGCCACTTGTCCCTCAAGGCGAGCCAACGCCGCCCCCAGGCAGTAATGGATTCCCTGGCCAAAGCTCATCAGCTTGCCTCCTGGACGACGGATGTCGAATCGGTCAGGATCGTCGAAGGCGGCTGGGTCGCGGTTGGCCGCCAGGGACATAGTCGTAACTGTCTCCTCGGCCTCCACTGGCACGCCGAACAGGTCCAAGGGCTCGGCCGCATCCCGCCCCGACCCCAGCACTGGTGCCTCGAAGCGAAGGATCTCGTCGACCGCTTGTGCGGCCAGGCCTGGATCGGCGCTCAGCAGAGCTCGCTGGTCTCGATGGGACAGCAGCAACGCGGCGCCGATCATCAGCATGGACCGGGTGGTGTCGTGTCCGGCAAAGAGCAGGTTCTCCACCATGGCCACCAACTCGGTCTCGCTGAGCACATCCCCGTCGGCCTCGGCGGCAATCAAACCGCTGAGCAAATCATCGCCCGGCTGCGCCTTGCGGACAGCAATGAGCTCGGCCACATAGGCGTTGAGGCCGCTGATGGCCGCCTCCAATTGAGCCAGCAATTCGGGGGTGTGAACCGAGGAGAACACCAGACCGAGATCTGCGGTCCACGTCGCGAAGCGGTGGTGGTCACCGGCGGGAACCCCAAGCATGGCAGCCATAACCCTGATGGGCAGCTCATGGGCAAACTCGGCTACCAGGTCCACGGTGTCGCCGTGGAACCCGTCCAGCAACTCCTCGGTGATCTGCACGACGCGGGGGCGCAACGACTCAACCGCGCGAGGGGTGAACGCCCGGCTGACCAGGCGGCGCAAACGAGTGTGCTCCGGAGGGTTGGCGGAGAACATGACCTGGCCCCACCATTCGGCGATGGGCCCCTCGGTGATGCCCCGGGGAGCCAGCAGGTCGGTGGTCAAGAACCGGGGATCCCGCAGCACCGATTCCACTGCGTCGAAGCCCAGGGCGATCAGGCCCCCATCAACTCCCCGGGCCAGCGGGTGTTGGCTCCGGGCCTCGGCCAGCACCGGATAGGGATTTGACCAGAAGGCCGGGTCGGTGAGGTCTATCACAGCGAGTTCGTCCACAGTCGCTATTGTCCCCCGGCATGGAAATACTTCCCAGCCCTGAGCCGTTCATTCAGGGAATCGACTTCGGCGAGGGCCCCCGCTGGCATGACGGCCGTCTCTGGTATTCGGACTTCTATCAATATTCCGTGAATGCCGCTTCGCCAGATGGCGCCGTGGAGGTGATCGTGGAGGTTCCCGGCCAGCCTTCGGGACTGGGATGGATGCCCGATGGCGACTTGCTGGTGGTATCGATGCGCGACCGCCGGGTTATGCGCTACGACGGTGTGGCCCTCCATGAGCACGCCGACCTCTCAGAGATTGCCTCGTCGCTCTGCAACGACATGACGGTCGACGCCGAGGGTCGGGCTTATGTGGGCAATTTCGGCTTTGATCTGCACAGCGGCGAGGACTTTGCCCCGGCTGTTCTCGGGCTAGTACAGCCCGATGGAGCAGCCGAGGCCGCGGCCGACAATCTGGCGTTTCCCAACGGGGCGGTGATCACCCCCGATGGCGCCACCTACATTGTGGGCGAGAGCTTCTCCAGCCAGCTCACTGCGTTCGATATCGGGCCCGAGGGCCGATTGGAAAACCGTCGGCTGTGGGCTGCGGTGCCCGGCACCATCCCTGACGGATGCTGCTACGACGCCGAAGGAGGCATCTGGTATGCCGATGCGATAGGCCGGGCCGCCCTGAGGGTAGTTGAGGGGGGCGAGATCACCCACCGAGTGGAAACGGAGCTCAACTGCTTCGCAGTGATGCTGGGCGGCGACGATCGCCGCACGCTCTTTCTGGTTACCGCACCGGGCTCGCATCCAGATGAGGTACAGGGCCTTGGGCAAGGGCGGATTGAATCCGTGCCAGTAGATATCCCCGGTGTCGGGCTTCCCTAGACAATCAAGGAGACAGTGCATGAGATTTTCGGAGAAGGTGGCCTTGGTCACCGGTGCCGGGTCGGGTATAGGGCAGGCCACATCGGTACGCCTGGCCGACGAAGGAGCCATCGTGGTGGGAAGCGATATCAACTCTGCCGGGCTCGAGAAAACCGCGGGGTTGATCGGTGAAGGGGCGGTGTTCCACCCGGTCGTGTCCGACGTGCGCTCTCGGGAAGCCTGCCGTGAGCTGGTGTCGTCGGCGGTGGCCGACCACGGTCGCCTCGATGTGCTGTGCAACATCGCCGGGGTTGCCCGGGGCCATCGGGTGGGCGACGTAGACCAGGAAACGTGGGACCTGATTTTCGGTGTGAACGTAGATGGGGTGTTTTGGATGTCGCAGGCCGCGCTCCCCCACTTGGAGTTATCGGAGGGCTGCATTGTGAACATGGCCTCCAATGCAGGACTGATGGGGCAGGCCTACACCGTGCCCTACTGCGCCAGCAAAGGAGCGGTTGTTCAAATGACCAAGGCCATGGCCATGGAGACCATGAAGACCGGGGTACGGGTCAACGCCATCGCCCCGGGTGGGGTAGAGACTAATTTGGCGACATCCTTCGGTTTCCCCAGTGAGCCCGACATGGAGTTGATGGGGAGATACATGGGGATGCGGGGCATGTCCCAGGCCGAGGACATCGCCTCAGCGGTGGCCTACCTCGCCTCAGACGAGGGCCGCCGAATCCATGGTGCGGTGCTGAGCATCGACGCCGGATTGACCGCGGGATGAGCTGGGATCCTGCCGGGCAACGGGTACTCGTAACCGGCGCCTCTTCGGGCATTGGCGCGGCCTTGGCGGTCGAGCTGGGCCGGGGTGGGGCATTCGTGGGGTTGGCGGCACGGCGGGGCGACCGCCTTGAACGGGTTCTCGAAGAAGTGCGTACCGTTGGCGGCGACGGCTCCTGGTGGACGTTGGAT
>VYDF01000140.1 GCA_009843565.1 Acidimicrobiia bacterium
ACACCATGTCAAAGCTGGCCCGCCGATGTGCTGTTCTCTTGGTTGCCGCCCTGTTTGCGATGGGGTGCTCTGGATCATCCGAAGGTGAATCCGGCGCGGCTCCGACGGAGCCGGATTCAACTCCGATGTCCACCCCAGCCCCGGAAACTGAGGAACCGGCAACCGAGGAGCCGGGGACCGAGGACCAAGGCGTCGAGCCATCGCAAGCCGAGGATGCCCCCAGCGAGACTCCAGAGCCGGTCGCCGAGGGGCAAGCTGCTGAAGAGGAAACTGCCGCTCCGGTTGTGCTGACGGCAACCGACACCGGGGTCACCGCTGACACCATCAAGATCGCCGCCACTTTCCCCGACCTCTCGGTACTCGGGAGAGACAACGGCGACCTCGAAGCAAAGTTCCAGGTGGCAGCCGACGCCGTCAACCAATCAGGCGGCATCATCGGACGGCAGATTGACCTGATCTTCTCGACCTACGTACCCATGGGTGAGGCCGATGCCGAGGCGCTGTGTGTGCGGAATGTCGAGGATGAGGGGGTCTTTGCGGTGGTGGGAATCCTCCTTCGTGACATGCCGTTGTGCTACACGGAATTCAACAACACCATCGTCATCAACGCATTCGAATCCACTGCTGAGCTCTTCGGGCGGTCGGTGGCCCCCCTGATCTCGACCAATCCGCTGCCTGAGCGCCTGGTTGAAGTGAACGTCGACACGCTGCTCGATTCAGGACACCTGGCCCCCGGGATGCGCATTGCCGTGCACGGATTGGCCACCAGGGAAGACCTTCACAACCGCTACCTTCAAGCGCTCGATTCGAGGGGAGTCGAGGTTGTGGCCCACACGCTTCGCACAACATTCGACGTTCTTGCCGCCGAATCCGAGGTGGATATCTTCGCCGAGCGCTGGCTGGCCAACGGCGCAGAGGCGGTTCTGGGAAGCTCGCCCGAATCAGGCCTGGACTTTGTCGGGGCGTATGAGCGCCGGGGCATCGACTTGCCCATGCTCTTGCCGGAGAACACCCACGTGGTGCCGTCGCTGATGCGGGATTCCTTTGGCTACAGCCTTGCTCCACTCGAACTCGCAGTGGTCCTTGTGCGCGATGTCGATCCAGCCTCGCTATACCCCGAAAACATCGCCGGAGTCGCCGACTGCCTCGACCGCTTCGAATCAGCCTCGGGTGAGGTTGTCAACATCGATCAGGCCGATGACGGCCTGGACAACCTGGTTCCCACCCTCTTGGCGTGTCAGGTCATCGACATCTTTGCCGCAGTGGCCCGAGCGGCAGGCCCCGAGCTGACCACCGAATCATTTGCCGCCGCCGCGGAGAGCTTTGGCCCCATTGAGGTAACCGGATTGGTGGCCAGTTCGCTGGGTGCCGGCAAATTCGATGTCTCTGATGCACCCGCCATGGTCGGGTTCTTCGACCCTGAGGCATTGGTGTTCACCGCCGGAGGCTCCTGACCCCTTTCCGTAGCGAACGTGACGCAGTCACATCTGAACGCTCCAACGCCAGCGGTGCTCGCCAAATACAATTGTCGCAACTACTTGCAGTGTGTCTCTTTTGTGAGCAAGGGCAAATAAGCTAGAACTTGATGGTGAGCGACATGAATGCCAAGCGAGAGATACCTGTGTGGGAGGAGCGTCTGTCGCAGCTTTGTGATGCCTTCTTGCGCATCAACGAGAGCCTCGAATTCGAGGCAGTGCTTCAAGAGACGCTGGACAGTGCCCGGTCGCTGACTGGAGCGCGCTACGGCGTGATCGTGCTGGTTACCGACCAGCGGGAGGCCGCGGAGTTTTTGTTCTCCGGCATGACGGCTGAGCTGGCCGGCGAGCTCGAGAAACTGCCGAACAAATGGGAGCTCTTTGAACACTTCTTCGCCGTCGAAGAACCGCTCCGGCTTCAAGACTTCCAGGGACATCTAAAGGAGCACGGGCTATCTGAGTTCCGCTCGCCATTGGCGATCGCCCCGGCCACGGCCTATCTGGGGGCACCAATCCGCCACCAAGACCAGCGGGTCGGCGCGATCTTCATGGCCGAAAAGGAAGGTGGATTCTCCGCCGAAGACCAAGAGATCTTGGTCTTGTTTGCTTCCCAAGCGGCGCTGGTCATCTCCAATGCTCGTCAGTTCCGCCAAGAGCAAAGGGCCAGGGCCGACCTGGAAACCCTGATCAACACTGCTCCGATGTCGGTGCTGGTCTTCGATGTCAAGACAAAGGAAATGAGGTCGATCAACCGGGAGGCCTTGCGTTTGATCGGCGACCAGGGATTGACCAGCGAGTCGCTGTATGAGCTGTTGAGCACGGGGACGTACCGGTTCTCTGACGGAAGGGTGATCTCGCAGCATGGCGTTTGCATCGGGGAGGCGATGATTTCGGGGGAGACGATCCGAGATGAGGACATGATCATCGAGTTCTCCGATGGGAAGGAATTCGTTCTCAACGTCAACGCCACTCCAATCACCGCTGCCGACGGCTCGGTGGAGTCGGTCATCGTGACCGCGCAAGACATGGCGCCGCTCGCCGAGATGGAGCGGCAGCGAACCGAGTTTGTGGCCATGGTCGGCCACGAACTCCGCTCGCCGCTCACCGCCATCAAGGGATCCACCATCAACCTGCTGGAAAGCCAATCGCTGCTCGACCCGGCCGAGATGATCGAGTACCACCGGATCATCGACGAACAAGCCGACTACATGCGCGACCTGATCAACAACCTCACCGACATGGTGCGGATCGAGACCGGCACGCTGTCGGTGAACCCAGTGCCCTCGGAGCTGGACTGGCTGGTGGACGAGGCCCGCAACATCTTCTTGAATACCGGCGGCCGAGAGCACATCCGCATCGACCTCTCATCTGATTTGCCCCTGGTTATGGCTGATCGACGGCGCATCGTGCAGGTGATCGTCAACCTGCTTGCCAATGCCTCGCGCCATTCCAACGACAAATCCACCATCAGCTTGGGTGCTCAGGTCCAAGACATCCACGTCGCCGTCTCGGTGGCCGACAACGGCCAGGGCATTTCCGCCGATCAGATGCCTCATCTGTTCACCAAGTTCTCCCAATCGGATGATCCTGACCAGAGCAGCGATCTCGGGCTGGGTCTGGCCATCTGCAAGGGGGTCGTGGAGGCCCACGGAGGCAGAATCTGGGCCGAGAGCGACGGCCCCGGCTTGGGCAGCCGATTTACCTTCACCATTCCCGTGTCCGACGAGAGCACCCCCCACGTCGCCCCCCAAAGGACCAAAGCCGCCGCTCGGCCCCAAAGGACGGTCAGCAGCGAGCTAACCCGGATTCTGGCGGTGGACGACGACCCCCGGACGCTCAAACACGTTCGCGATTCGCTGACCAAGGAGGGGTACGAGCCGGTGGTGACCGGTGACCCCGACGAGGTGGTATCGCTATTCCAGGAGACCGATCCCCAGGTGGTGCTCCTCGATCTGATGCTGCCGGGCAAAGACGGCATCGATCTGATGAAGGACCTACTCGCTATCCGCGATACGCCGGTCATCTTTGTGTCGGGCTACGACCAAGATGAGCTGATCACCAAGGCTTTCGAGATGGGTGCAGTCGACTACATGGTCAAGCCCTTCTCCTCAACAGAGCTGGCCGCACGGGTAAGGGCAGCCTTGCGCAAGAAGCCAGAACAGCCCCTGTCCTTCGAATTGGGCGACTTGGCCATCAACTTCGCCGAGCGATCTGTGTCTGTCGCCGGGGAGATGGTCGAATTGACCCCTACGGAGTTCCGCCTCTTGTCCGAGTTGTCAGCGAAAGCGGGCACGGCAATGGACCACGACTTGCTGTTGCAAAAGGTCTGGGGCCCTGATCAGCCCGGCGACGCCCGGCGCATGCGCACCGTGGTGAAGAACCTCCGGCAGAAGCTCGGCGACGACGCCCGCAATCCCCGCTACATCGTCACTGTGCCCCACGTCGGCTACCGGATGCCCAAAGCCTAGATGCCCAAGCCAGTCGATCATTAGGCAGTGTCCGAACCCAACCAAGTGACATCACTAACAACAGCCTCTCGATCCGGTCTTCTGGCCAGGCTAGGGAGCGAGCGGTTCGACCTGGTGATCATCGGAGGGGGAATAACCGGTGCGGGCGTCGCCCGCGACGCAGCCCATCGAGGGCTGCGGGTGGCGCTGGTCGAGAAGGACGACTTCGCGGCCGGCACGTCGTCGCGTTCTTCCAAGTTGATTCACGGCGGGCTGCGGTACTTGGCCATGGGCGAGGTCGGAATGGTGCGCGAGACCGCTCGTGAACGGCAGGCCGTTCATCAAATGGCCCCGCATCTGGCCGAGCCGTGCTGGATGGTGGTACCCGCTCACAATCGGGCCAGCTTGATGAAGTTCCGAACCGGGATCAGCACCTACGAGCGGCTCGGAGGGGTCGGTGACGCCGACCGCAACCTCAGTTGGGATCGCGACGCCCTCGCCGAAAACGAGCCCTGCCTACGCCGGGACGAATTCCCATGGGCCTGCGCCTACCGGGAGTACATGACCGACGACGCTCGGCTGGTACTGGCCGTGCTGCGCGACGCAGTGGGTTCCGGGGCCAACGTGGCTAACAGGCTGCCGGTGGTGGACGTTATCTGGGAGGGCGACCAAGTTGACGGTGTGGTGGCCGCGTGCGAAGTGAGTAGTGATCGGGTGGAGATCCGCGCCGACGCGGTGGTGAACGCCACCGGACCGTGGGTGGAGCGCCTGGCCCGACTCGAGGAGGAGGCCTCCGCTGATCGACTCCATCCCTCCAAGGGCGTGCACGTGGTGGTCGATACCTCCCTCCTGCCGGTGCGGAACTTGGTGATCATGGCCACTCCCGACAAGCGCAGCATCTTCGTGCTCCCGCGGGGCGACACCGTGGCCATCGGCACCACCGACACCAGCTACCAGGGCAAACAGCTCCTGTGGCCCGAGATCGAGCGGTCCGACGTGGAGTATCTTCTGCGGCCGCTCGAGCGCTACTTCGATATCGATCCGCTGGGTTTCGACGATGTGGTGGCGGCGTGGTCGGGCGTGCGCCCCCTGGTGGCGCAAAAGGGCAAAGAGGCCGCCGAGATCTCCCGCAAAGAAGAGATATGGGTGGGA
>VYDF01000101.1 GCA_009843565.1 Acidimicrobiia bacterium
GGCGTTACCGGAGTCGGGGGCGTTGTTGCCGAAGATCGCCGGCGCGATCGACGACCGGCCCAAAATCTCGTGCATCAACCCCAGCTTCACCTGGCCGAAGCCCTGGCCCCCCAGCTCGGGGTCGAGATGGCAGGCCCACAGCCCCTGGTCTTTCACCTGCTGCTTCAGCGGCGCGGTCAACGCCTTCCACTGCTCGTCGGTCACCTCCAGTTCGATGGTCTCCAGCGGCAGGATGTGCTCGTCGAGGAACGCCCGAGTCCAGTCCAGCTGCTCCTGAAACTCAGGTTCGGTCTCAAAATCCCAGGCCATACCAGGCCCCTTTCAATCGGGTGGTGAACTCTCGCCGGGCGGTGGACTGGTCTAGACGGCCAGCTGTGACAGGCCGGCGCCGTTGTCGCACATGATGCGGCGGATGTCGTCGTCGCTGAACCCGCTGAGGTCGTCCACAAACGACACCGGGTTGGCAAGCCCTTCGGCGTGGGGGAAGTCGGAGCCGAACAGCATGTGATCGGTGCCGATCAGCCCGGCCAGTTCGTGCAGGTCGTCCTCGTAATAGGGCGACACCCACACCTGGTTGCGGAAGGTCTCCACCGGGTCTTCCTCGAAGGCGTGGCGGTGCTGGCCGTAGGTCTTGGCCAGCTTCTGGATGAGGGGCCGTACCCAGTACGAGCCGGTTTCGATGGTGGCCACCCGCAGGTTGGGGAACCGCACCAGCACCCCGTCAGCCAAAAGCGAGGCCATGGTGTCGCTGATCGGGGAGTGAGACAGCAGGCTTTGGAGCGGGTTGTAGCGGAAGGCTTCGGTCTCGGTGCCCAGCCCCCAGCGGTGGTTCATGAACGAGTAGCCCGAGTCGCCGGAGTGGAAGGCCACGCACACGCCGTGGTCGTTGAGGAACTTCCACACCGGGTCGTGGGCGGGATGGCCTAATGAGCGGTAGTTGCCGTGGCCGTCGGGCACCGAGGTGGCCCGGAAGTTCACCAGCCGCAGGCCCCGGCCGATGGCCCATTCCAGCTCGCCCAGCGCCCAGTCCACGTCCACCAGGCTGAGGTACAGGGCGGTGAACAGGCGCTCCTGGTAGGAGAACCCCCAGTCTTCGTCCAGCCAGCGGTTGAACGCCCCGAACGCCGCGGTGATGGCGCCGATGTCGTCTTCCAGGCAGGCCTCCATGCCCACGCCCAGAGTGGGAAACAAAAAGCACCCGCCCAACCCCTGGGAGTCCATCAGAGCCAGCCGCTCGTCTCGGTTGCGGTAGGCGGGGCTGATGGGGTCGAGCTCGCCGAAGGCCTCTCGCATATCGCTGGCCGAGGTCTTGGCCCGGAAGTACTCGTCGAGGATGCCGGGCTTGGCCACCGGGTCGAAAGTGGGATTGGGAATGAACCGGTTGATCCGCCCACCGACGATCAGCCGCTGCTTGCCCCCGATGTCGGCCCACTGCATACAGCGCTTGGCCATCTTGGGGTCGATGTGGCGGGTGAAGGCGTCGGTGGCCTCGTAGTAGTGGTTGTCGGCGTCAAAGGCGAGATATCCGAGCTCGGTCATGGCTCTATTTTGGCTTGTTTGCTTGGCAATCGACCACAACAGGGTGCAGCGATCAGCAGACCACCGGCAGGGCTACAACCGGGCTTGGATCAACAGACCACCACAATGCGCCCTGTGGTGAGGCGGTCCTCCATCTGCTCCAGGGCCGCGGGCAGCTCCTCGAAGGCCACCGTTCCGCCCACCAGCGGGGCGATCCGGCCCTCGGCGAGCCGTCCGCAGAGCTCGTCGTGGATCCGGTCGCCCAATGATCGGGGGTTGATGTTGAATCCCGCCATCCCACCATAGACCGCCGGATTGCTGTTATAGGCCAAGAGCACCCCTCCGATCGAGACTTGGGAGAAGCACAGCAGCCTCGGGGGGAGGCCGACGGCATCCTCGGCCTCGATCTTGCTGGCGAAGCCGATGATCATCAGCCGTCCGCCCCGAGTCATGCACCGCAGGGAGGCCTCGGTGACCTCGCCCCCTACTCCGTCGAACACCAGGTCGACTCCGGACCCGCCTGAGATGTCCCGAACCTCGGTGGCGAAGTCCCCTTCCCGGTAGTTCACTGCTGCTTCGGCCCCCAGGGAGCGCACGAACTCGCACTTGGCCTCGCTGCCCGCGGTGCCGATCACCCGGGCCCCGGCGTCGACGGCCAGTTGCACTGCGGCCGAGCCCACCCCGCCGGCCGCCGCGTGGATCAACACCCACTCCCCGGGCTGGACCTGACCCCGCTCGTGCAAGCCCAGCCAGGCCAGGTGGAAAGGGAAGAAGAAGGCGGCCGCTTCGGTGTCGTCCAGCGATTCGGGGGCGTCGAACACCATGTCGGGTTGGGCGATCACCTTGTCGGCATAGCCCCCGAAGGCACTCTCGGCGGTGGCGTGCACCCGGCGCCCGAGCCACTCCTCGGCCCCCTCCCCAGCCGCGTCCACCGTGCCCAGCACTTCCATGCCCAAGGTGTAGGGGAGCTCGGGGTTCACGGTGCGGTAGCGACCGTGGCAGCCGTCGATCTCGTTGAAGTTCAGCACCGCCCGAGTGGGTGCCACCCGGATCTTGCCCGGCTCCGGCACCGGCTCGTCGATGTCGTCCAGCCGCAACGCCTCAGACGGCCTCCCGTATTGATGAACTCGCCACGCTCGCATGGCAGCGAAGACTAGCGGCGTGGCCTGGCCGATCTATTTCCGCGACGGGACCCAGCTGAATGTCCGCATGGCAATGGCGATGGCACCGATGCCCCAGATGGCCAGCACCAATGAGGCCCCGAGGGGCACACCGTCGGCCGTCGGGTCGTAGGCCGCGACAAGGAGTTCGACGAGGGCTTGGACGGGGAAAAGGGAAACCAGGGTCTCCAGCCAGCCGGGGATGTTGATGCTGGGATCGAAGACACCGGAGACCAATGCCAGGGGGAGGTAGGTGGCATGGGTAATGGGGCCGGCAGCATCAGCATGGGAGATGGCCGAACTGAGGGCGAGTCCGAGGGCGGCAAAGCAGATGATGCCGAGAACTAGTCCGAGCGCGAGAGCAAGCACGGCTTCGGCTCGGGGTGAGACGCCGAAGGCGACGAATCCCAGAAGGATGGTGGCGGCGCTGGCCAACAGGGTGGTGGTCAGGGTGCTGAGGAGCTGCGCGGTGAGATATGCCCGCGGATCGAGCGGCGTGGTTCGAATCCTCTTCAAAACCCCATCGGCCCTGAGAACAGCCAGGCGAGATGCCAGGTTTGCGTAGGCGGAGACCATCACCGCGAAGGCGACCACTCCGGGCACCACCAGGTCAATGGCGTTGATGTCGGTCCGGTCGCCGATCTCGTCCCCTGAATTGACAGCGCCGAGCAGGGCCAGCAACAAGAGCGGTAGCAGGAAGGTGAAGAAGGCATAGTCGGGGTTCCGCCAGAAGGCCCGCTGTTCGAGCTTGGTCTGGCGACCCAGTCGGACAGGGATCGACGTCATTACGGTCTCGAATCCATCGGGTCCGATTGCCGACCGACCAGCGCGAGGTAGGCCTGCTCAAGGCTCGGGGGCTGAACTCGGAGACTGGCAAATGCCCGCTGCGAAGCGTGATTGTCGAGCAGGTCGAGCCGACGAGTGAGCGAGCGGACATCGTCGATTTGGCCGTCCACGACTTCGTCGGCATTCTTGAGCCCGGGAAACTCGCGAGCAAGCTGCTCAGCGACTTCGGCTGTCGCCTGGAACGAGACCGTCACCCCCAGATCGGCCTGCTGAGCCAGTTCCTGGGTACTGCCGATCGCACCAGCAGCGCCGTCCAATAGCACTGCGATTCGGTCACCAAGGCGTTCGGCCTCGTCAAGATAGTGGGTGGTCAGCAGTATGGTCTTGCCTAGTTCACGCAGACCGGCGATGGCTTCCCAACAGCGAGCCCGAGCCTCGGGGTCGAAGCCCGTGGTCGGCTCGTCGAGGAAGATGACTTCTGGGTCGCCGGCAACGGCTAAGGCAAAATCGAGTCGGCGACGCTGCCCTCCGGAGAGTCTTCGAACCAACTTCGCCTCGTCGCTACGCAGGCCGACGAGGTCGAGGATCTCATCGTAAGGCAGCGGATCGTCGTAGTAGGACCGCCAGGTGTCGATAATCTCCCCCACACGAAAGAACTTCGGGAATCCGCTTTCTTGAAGCACAACCCCCACCCGCGGTCGGAGAGCTTCACCAGAGGCGAGTGGGTCACATCCAAGGACCTGGACCGATCCGGAGTCAGGCTCTAGGAATCCCTCGAGAATCTCCAAAGTGGTGGTCTTGCCCGCACCATTCGGTCCAAGCAGGCAGAAGATCTCACCTCGCTCGATAGAAAACGAGATCTCCCGCAAGACCGACTGGGCGCCAAACGATTTCGAAACGCGGTCGACCTCGACCACCGTCGTCACGACCGCTCTCCAAACGCGGCCGTGTTGCCGCTCGGAGCTGACCATGCATGCACGGTTCTTGACACTAGGTCAGCGGAAATAGCGCTGGTCACCCCGAGAGTGTGAGTCTGCCCCCGCGGTGGGCATCCGGCTCGCGAATCTTCATCTGCGCGGTTATACGGGCTCGTATCGTTTGACATCGACCTCGTCAGCTCGGGCTCGCATCATCGCCGCGTCGTACCAGGCCTGCATCCGCAGGAGCATCTCCATGCTTGCATCGAAAGCTTTCTCAAGACGGAGTGCCATTTCTGCTGATAGGGCGGCATTGCCGTTCAACAAATCGGACAGGGTTGCTCGGCGGACCCCCAAGATCTCGGCCGCTTTCGAAACGCTCAGACTGAGTTCCTCGATGATCTCAGTGCGAACGAAATCGCCCGGATGCGATGGGGTCATGTTGATTTCGACTGGGTTCACAGGCATTGATTGTACGGTAGCACCGTACGGATCCAACTTGTGGAAGTATTGCCGATTGCCGGGCGGGGGTAGGGTCGCCGGGTGGCTGATCGATCGGGGTTTCGGGCTTCGACTCGGGCCCTGCGGTTGCGCAACTTCCGGTTGTTCTGGTTTGGGGCCCTGGTGTCCAACACCGGAACGTGGATGCAGATTCTGGTGCTGGCCTATGTGATCGACGAGA
>VYDF01000292.1 GCA_009843565.1 Acidimicrobiia bacterium
GGGGATGGCCCTCCGCTTCTTGGCCGCGGGGGCCGATGTGGTGATCTGCGCCCGCCGCCCGCCGGAAGAACCGGTGACCGCCGACGGCCGGGAGGCGCAGTTCGTGGCTGCTGATGTGCGGGATCCCGAACAGATCGCCGGGGTGGTGGAGGCCGCGGTGGAGCGCACTGGGCGGGTGGACACCCTCATCAACAATGCGGGCGGGGCCCCGCCGGCCGACTCGGCCACGGTGTCGCCGCGGTTCAACGAGAAGATCGTGGCGTTGAACCTGATGGCCCCCATGGCGTTCAGCCAGGCGGTATATCCGGTGATGCAGAACCAGGACAGCGGCGGGGTGATCCTCAACATCTCGTCGGTGTCGGGCATCCGGCCCAACCCCATGGGCATCGCCTACGGGGCGGCCAAGGCCGGGTTGGTGAACCTGAGCGAGACCCTGGCGGTGGAGTGGGGGCCCAAGATCCGGGTGCTGACCGTGACCGTGGGGCTCATTGTGACCGAAGATGCCCACCTCTACTACGGCGACCAAGCTGGCATCGACGCGGTGGGCGAGACCATCGCCATGGGCCGCATGGGCCAACCCGACGACGTGGCCGACGTGTGCCTTTTCTTGGCCTCGCCCCTGGCCCGGTGGATGTCCGGGGCCAACATAAAGGTCCACGGCGGCGGCGAAAAGCCCGCCTATCTAGGGGTCTCCACCGGCGAGGTGGCCGGCGAAGAAAGCTGACCGCCTCACGATGGCGGTGAGCATCCCGTTTGCGACCGAGCCCGAGGTGGAATACGGCACGGTGGTGGAGATGGCCCCCGGGCTGCGCCGCGTGGTGGCCAACAATCCGAGCAAGTTCACCTACCGGGGCACTGGCACCTACATCGTGGGCCAAGGCCGGGTGGCCATTGTCGATCCCGGCCCCGACGACAACGACCACATCGACGCCGTTCTGGCCGCAGTGGACGGCGAGCAGGTGGAAGCACTGCTGATCACCCACACCCATCGGGACCACTCGCCCGCGTCACGGGCAGTGGGCGAGGCCACCGGCGCTCCGGCCTATGGGTTCGGTCCCCATCCTCCCGCCGATGACGACGACGGCAAGAGCGAGGAGCGGGGCGACACCGAATTCGCCCCCGATGTGGCCGTGGTCCACGGCGACGTTGTGGAGGGGCCGGGATGGAGCTTCGAGTGCCTGTACACCCCCGGCCACATCTCCAATCACATCGCCTACCGCTGGCGGGAGGCGGCTGGGGTGTTTACCGGCGACCACATCATGGGCTGGTCCACCACCATCATCCCCCCGCCCGACGGCAACATGACCGACTACTTGGCCAGCCTCCGGCTGTTGGCCGACTGTCCTGACGACCAGGTGTATTGGCCCACCCACGGTCCACCGGTCACCGAGCCCCACGCTCTGGTGGAAGCCCTGTATGCCCACCGACTGGACCGGGAGCGCCAGATCATGGAATGCCTGGGTGCTGGCCCACAGACCGTCGTCGAGATGGTGAAAGTGATGTACGCCGACGTTTCCTCAGAGCTGCATGAGCCCGCCGCCCGCTCCGTGCTGGCCCACCTCATCGCAATGACGGCCGACGGCCGAGTGGGCACCGACGCCGAGCCCACTGCTGAGGCGGTGTACTACCGGGAGTAGTGGATCGGCGGTGGCTGTCGCCTCCTCGCGATGCTGTTCAACTACGAGACCTCCACCGGTGACGCGTCCAAGTAGCAGGCAGTAAGGGCGGACGCCACCTCATCCTGGGCCGCTCCGAAGCCCTCTCCGGTGTCAACCACCATGGCGTCCCTCACCACCTCTCGTAGCCCGTCAACCGATATCTGGGAGGCGATGCATTGAGCTCGCTCTATCGGCTCGCCCTCTGAGACCAAGACCTGGACCACGAAGTTCCGCCAGTCGACGCAACCCAACGCCAGGTTCTCAAGATCAAACGCCTCCCGATCAGAGATGTCGAACCAGTCCCCAAACACAAACAGTCCCGGCTGCCGGTACGCCTCGGTAAACGAGTTGGGGTTGAGGCCCAGTTCACCGAGCCGTTCGTCGGTGAACACGGCAAATGCTCCCTCGGCCAGGCAGTTGATCTCCTGTTGGGTCATGAAGGCGGTGACCAGTTCGTCTCCCATGACCAACTCCGAGAATGTGTCGGTCAACTGCTGCCTGCGAGTTGGGGGTGAGTCGCCGTCTTCGACCTGCTCGGGTTGGTCGGGGTCAGCGGCAACGGTAGACGACGGAGTGGGGGCTTCGACCGCCTCAGTGGGTTGGACAGCAGGAGCCTGGGTGGCCGGCACCGTCGGCGCGCTGTCCTCGCTATCGCTCGAACAGGCCGCGGCCAAAAGGGCTGCCAGGACTATCGGAATGAACCAGCCTCGACGCATAGGAGGGTTCTTGTCTTAGCCGGTTTCTTCAATGGTGACGGAATTGACAACCACAGGAGGCTCGGGACCGCCGCCCAGCGGGTTGTCGGGCTGGTCGACGTGGCTGGCCAAAATGGCCTCGGCCACGGCCAGGCTCGCATCATCCATCTGACCGAACACCACATAGGTGCCCTGGCTGTTCAATCGGGCCGTCTGCTCGTTCACCGCAAAGAAGAACTGGGCGCTGGCGCTGTTGGGCGCCGCGGTGCGGGCCATCACGATCTGGCCCGGCTCGTAGTTGAACCCGGTGCCTTCGTCGGGAATGGTGTAGCCCGGCCCCGGATCAGACGGGGAGTTGGTGTGGGGGGAACCGCCCTGGATGATCCCGATTCCCGGATCGGTACGGAACAGCAGCGTGCCGTCGTAGTAGTGGTGCAGGGCCAAGACCGCGAAATTGTTGGCGGTGACCGGTGTGTTCACCATGTCTAGGGCGATCCGCATCTCCCCCATAGTGGTGTCGAACACCGCGGTGTACTCTCCCCACGGGTCCAAGCACATGGGCTGGGGACCGTCGAAATCGAGGATCTGAGGTCCCGATCCGTCTGCTGGCGGGCAAGCACCCGTGCCAATGCTCCCCTCTGGAATGGGACCGCCTGGTTGGAATCCGGAAGCGCCCATGAGTTCGAGCTCGTCGGGGGTTAGGCATCTGGTTTGGAGCGCCATGAGCTCGCCCATCATCTCCAGGGCTGCTTCTTCGTCCTCCGGTTCGCCGCCCCCAAGCATCAAGTCGACCACTTCATCGGGCATTCCGTCGGCAACGCACCGAGCGCTCTGCTCGGATAGGCCCTCTTGGACGAATGTCTGGAAGAGCATGTCTCGCACATTGACACAGGCTTGAAATGCCTCCAGAGCCTCCGGCTCGGCAATCCCGAGGTCATCCTCCGATTCGGTAATCAGCGCAGCTGCCACCGCGGACCGAATTCCCTCATCAGAGATCTCGGATGCAATGCAACTGGCCTGGTCTGCCGGTATGCCCTCAGAGGCGATTGCCTCGGCCATGACGGTTCGCCAGTCCATGCACTCGAGGGCATTGTCCACAATTTGTGTGATCTCGTTGTCGGTGATGTCGTAGTCATCACCCAGGGCAAAACTGCCCCTATCGGCGTATACCGCAGTGAGCTGTGCCCCACTCAGGCCTAGTTCGGCGACCCGGTCGTCGGAGAAGACGCTGGCCACATTGTCACCCAGGCAACGGATCTGGTCTGGGGTCACGGCGGCGGGACGCTCGGCATCCTCCAGCATCATCGTGAAGATCGCCTCAGACAGCTCGCGCTGGGTGGCGGTGAGCCCTTCGGCGACTTCAGTCGGCTCCGACTCCGGGGCCTCAGTGGCCTCACTGGTCGGCGCGGCGGGGGCGCTGTCTTCGCTATCGCTTGAGCAGGCCGCGGCAATCAGGCAGACCAGGGCTAAGGGCAAGACCAGTTTCAAAATGCGCATGATGGCACCCACTTTCCAATCACCATCTACGACGCTTCAACGCTACGGGCAGTTCCAACTGAATTGGCGGCTTTGCCGATCTGAACCCCTAGGCCACTGCGCCTGACGACCGCAGCGCCTCCACCTCCCCAGTGGAATAGCCCAGTTCAGCCAAGATGGCGTCGGTGTCCGCCCCTGGGGCCTGCGATGTCACCGCCGGCTCTGAAGGGGTTCTCTGGAAACGAGGAGCGGGCCGGGGTTGGGTCACCCCACTGAACTGGAAGAACGAGTCGCGGGCCAGGGCGTGGGGGTGGGCCGGCGTCTGGCCCATGGTCAGCACCGGGGTAACGCAGGCGTCGGTCCCGTCGAACACTTCGGTCCACTCGTCGAGAGTGCGGGCGGCGATGATCTCGCCAATTCGCTGCTTCATCTCCGGCCACCGGTCCCGGTCCATTTGGTCGGGCAGGTCATCTGCGTCGGCCAAACCGATCCCGGCCATGAACTCGGCGTGGAACTGGGGCTCGATGGCCCCCACCGCCAGCCACTTGCCGTCGGCGGTGCCGTACACCTCGTAGAAGTAGGCGCCGGAGTCCAAGAAGTTGGTCCCGTAGTCGTCGGTCCAGAAGCCGCTGGCGTGGGCCGCGTACAGCGGCGACAGCAGGTAGGCGGCCCCGTCCACCATGGCGGCGTCCACCACTTGGCCGTCACCGCCACGGGCCACCTCCAACAGGGCGGCCACCATGCCCAGCACCAAGAACACCGAACCGCCCCCGAAGTCGCCGATGAGGTTGAGCGGCACCGAGGGGGGCTGGCCAGTCCGGCCGATGTGGGCCAGCGGGCCAGACAACGAGATGTAGTTGATGTCGTGACCAGCCCGGTCGGCCAATGGTCCGGATTGCCCCCAACCGGTCATCCGCCCGTAGACCAGCCTGGGGTTGCGGGCCAAACAGGTGTTGGGTCCGACGCCGAGGCGCTCGGCCACTCCCGCCCGAAAGCCCTCGAACAAACCGTCGGACGCCTCGACCAGTCGGAGCACCGCCTCCACTCCCTCGGGCTGTTTGAGGTTGAAGGCCACGGTTCGCTTGCCCCGCTCCATTGGACCCGACTGCGAGGCCACCGGGTTGCCCGACCCGCCCACCCCGTCGACCCGGATGACCACGGCGCCCAAGTCCGACAGCCTCATTCCGG
>VYDF01000271.1 GCA_009843565.1 Acidimicrobiia bacterium
TGTCTTATACGGCGGACTCGGAGATCTCCACCCGGCCAACCCGATGAAGCAGCGCCACCCGTCCGAGGTCTGGCCACCGGACCCGGGCCTCGTCCACCAGCGCCTCCAAGCGGGGACCCACCTGCTCCTCGTAGGCCTCGTATTCCAGCACGGTCACCCCGGGCCGTCCCTCGGAGTGGTCGCGGGCGGTGCCGCTGAACAGGACGACTCCGCCGCAATCCGGTCGGCCTACCCAAGAAAGCACCTGATCCAGCGGCAGCGTCGACTCGCTGAGGCCTACCCACACGTCAGCGGCTTCTGGCGGATTCACAGACTGAGTGTAAACGCAAACACTCCCGCGAAATCACTCCGATGAACGGCCAAACAATCGGAAAATCCGGAATGCCGGTAGCATCAGCACGTGAGCGATCCCGACTCACCCGAGGAGTTCAACCCGTTCAAGGGCATACCCATATTCGGAGACCTGGGCAAGCTCTTCTCTCAGCAGGCGTCTTCCACCTGGGAAACGGCGCGCCAGATCGCGGTGGCAGTGGCCACCGAAGGAGAGTCTGAGCCCAATGTCGACCCTGCCGATCGCATTGCCATCGACGAGCTGGCCCGAGTGGCCGAGCTCCAAGTGGCCAACGCCACCGGCCTTTCAACCACCCGAGACGGTCAAGCTGCCTCCATCGTGCCGGTAACCCGATCACGGTGGGCCATCACCACACTGGACGCATACCAGAACCTGCTCGAGCCCCTCGGGAGCGTGTCGAGCCAAGCCGAGGAAGAGGAGACGTCTTTTGATCCTGCTCAGGCCATGTTCGGCCAGATCATGAAGATGGTCGGGCCGGTGATGATGAGCATGACTGCGGGAAGCATGGTGGGCAACCTGGCCGGCCGCAGCCTGGGCCAATACGACCTGCCCATCCCCCGTGACAGCTCGGAGCTGATGATCATTCCCGCCAACATCGACGCATTGGCCGATGAATGGAGCTTGGATTCTGCCGACCTGCGACTCTGGGTGTGCTTGAACGAGCTGACCCACCATGCGGTGTTGTCGATCCCCCACGTGAGCCGGCGATTGAATGGGCTGTTGGCCGAGTATGTCCGCAGTTTTGACACCGACCCCGCCGCGTTGGAGAACCGGTTGAGCGATCTGGATCTTTCCGACCCCGACTCGCTGAACAGCCTTCAGTCGGTGCTGGGCGATCCCGAGGTGATCTTGGGTGCCGTTCAATCGCCGGCCCAGCGGGTGCTGCTGCCCCATATAACGGCTCTGGTTACGGTGATCGCCGGATATGTCGATTGGACCATGGACAGCATTGGGCGCGGGCTCATCGGCTCCTACCAGCAACTCAGCGAAGCCCTGAGGCGGCGGCGGGTTACCACGGGCGCGGCTGATCGGTTCATCGAACGGTTATTGGGCCTCGAGCTCGCCCAAGACCAGTACGACCGAGGAACGGCCTTTGCCAGCGGGGTAGTGGAGCGGGCCGGCGCCGAGGGCCTGGCCCGGCTCTGGCGATCGGAGCGAGAACTGCCTACGCCTGCTGAGGTTGATGCCCCTGGTTTGTGGCTGGCCCGAATCGATCTGCCTGAGTAGAGGGGCCGCCCAGGGTAGGCCGCAGCCAGAAGAACACAGCCGCAGCTGCGGCGGCGATGGCAATGAGGATGAAGCCGGCTCGGGCGGGCATGGGAATGACCACGGGAATGAGCGCGCCCAGCACCCAGAAGGTTTGGAAGCGGGTCTCAAAAACGGCAAATGCCCGTCCGTGATTGGCCCCCTCGGCGTCGCGCTGCACGATGGAGTCGAAGGAGAGCTTGCCCGCACTGGCGGTGATCCCCACGCCAAGAGCGAGCAGCAGGGTGGAGCCATAGCCCCCTCCCCAAGCGGCCACCACGCCGACAACGAACAAGGCGACCAGCGCGGCGGCGATGATCACCTCCTCGCGGATCCGGTCCCGCAGCTGCGGGGCGAGAAGCGAGCCGATCAAGAAGCCCGAGACCATGGCCGCAGCCACCAAGCCCAGCTTCCAAGCCGGACTGGCGTCGGAGGCAACATCGCCTTGGAGAGCGTGGCGGATTCCGGCGCCGAATGCCTTGCCCACCCCGGAGAGGTTCACGTCGTCGGCACCGCCCCGCAAGGCAAACGCAGCCAGAAACGTGGTGAACCCCACAATGCCCCTCAGGGTGCCGGTGGCGGTGGCCGCTCTGCGGATGCCTACGCCCCCCAGCTTGCTCTCATCCTCATCCCCGTCGCCATCGGGCTCAGGGACAATGCGGCCCTGGGGCAACGACAGGCAGGACAACGCGGCGAAGATGTAAACCACCATGGCCAAGCCCACCGTCCACGACGAACCCCCCAGCAGATTGGCCAGCAGCGCGGGGCCGGCCCCGATGAAGCCGCAGACGCTTCCCACTAGCGCCAGGCGGGCATTGCCCCCCACGAACTGCTCCTCTTTGGGCAAGATGAGCGGCACCATGGAGGCCTTGGCCACGCCGTAGCTCTTCTGGAGGACCAGCATGGCGAAGGCGAGGGGGAACAGCAGCAGCGAATCCATGTTCGAGATCATCAAGAAGGCAAAAAAGGCCCGTCCCCCGTTGATGGCGAGGATCATGGGACGCCGTCCTCCCCGAAAGCGGTCCAGAGCCGGGCCGATCAGCGGACCTACCACCGCGAACGGGGCCATGGTCAACAACAGATAGAGGGTGACCCGGAGCCGAGCCGCGCTGGGATCGATGGAGAAGAAGAGAGAACCCGCGAGGGCGACGGTGATCATGGCGTCGCCAGCGGCGCCGAGGGCGTGAACCCTGACCAGCCGCAAGAACGGGATATTGATCACGACTTGAAGACTATGGCGGCGCGGACTCTGCCGGGAGGCCGGTGGCGTACTTGTAGCCCAGGCCGCGGATGGTCACGATGCGGCGAGGATTCGAGGGATCGTCTTCGATCTTGGATCGAAGCCGCTTGACGTGGACATCGAGGGTCTTGGTGTCGCCCACATAGTCGCTCCCCCATACCTGATCGATGAGCACGTCCCTGGTCAAGACCCGTCCCGCGTTGGTCAACAACAGCTCTAATAGGTCGAACTCCTTAAGCGGCAGTTCGATCTGCTCGCCCCGCACGAACACCTCATGGCGCTCGGGATCGACAGCCACATCGCCCACCTCGACAACGTCTCCCCGGAATGCCTCGCCCTCCGCCGTCCATCGGGACCGCCGCAGCAAAGAGCGCATGCGGGAGATCAGCTCTCGCAGGCGATAGGGCTTGGTCACGTAGTCGTCGGCTCCCACCTCTAGGCCCACCACCGCGTCGATCTCCTCGCCCTTGGCGGTGACCATGATGATGGGCACCTGCGAGCGGGCCCGAATCTCGCGGCAGACATCGACCCCGGACACCAGGGGCAGCATCACGTCGAGCAGCACGATGTCGGGGGAATATGCGTCGAAATAGTCGAGGGCTTCCTTGCCGTCGCGGGCCACGTTCACGGTGAAACCCTCTCGGGTCAGGCCCACGGTCAGCGCCTCCACGAACGACTCCTCGTCTTCGACGACGAGAACCCGTACCGAACCGCTCATGACTGGGCCCCGATGGGCACCGCCAGCGTGAACGTCGAGCCTTCTCCCTCGGTGGACTCCACCCGGATTTCGCCCCCGTGGTTGGTGGCCACATGGCGCACGATGGCCAAGCCTAAGCCCACGCCGCCGTCGGTGCGCTCCCGCGACTGGTCCACCTGATAGAAGCGCTCGAAAATACGTTCTTGGTGGCGCAACGGGATGCCGTAACCCTGGTCGCGAACCTCCACCTCCACCCAATCGCCTTCCAACCGGGTCATGACCCTGACCGGGCAGGTTGCCTCTGAGTACTTGACCGCGTTTTCCAACAGGTTGAACACCGCCGAGGTGAGCTGGCGACGGTCGGCCTGGACCATCAGATCCAAGGCGGGGAGGGCGGTCTCGATGGGAACATCCTTCTCCTCGGCGGTGGGCCTGGCCCGGGAGAGGGCATCGCTGATCACATGCTGGATGGCAACCGGTGCTCGCTCAGACGCCTCATCGCTCTCTATCCGGCTGAGCTCCAGCAGATCGTCCATGATGTCGGACAGCCGGATGGCCTCGGCCTGCACCCTCATCGCCAGTCGAGAGGCCACCTCGGGATCGGTCTCGGTGGCCAGGGTCTCGGCCAACAGGCTGAGCGCCCCCATCGGGGTCCGCAGCTCGTGGCTGATGTTGGCCACAAAATCCCGCCGCATGGCGTCCAGTCGCTGAGGCTCGGTGATGTCGTCGATCAGGGCCACCGAGCCGTAGTTCCGGCCTTCGAGCTTGAGGGGCATGGCGCTCACGAACAGGCATCGCCGGGGGGGTCCGAACAGCTCGACCTCCCGCTCCGCCACGCCTCCTTGAGCAGCCTCGGCCAACAGCTCAGCGACGGCGGCTTCTACCAATGCCTCCCCGTGGCGGGCTTCGGTGAACTGCCGAGCGTAGGAATTGAGGTACAGCACATTGCCCTCGGCATCGGCCATCACCACCCCTTGGGTGATGGCGTCGAGCGAGAGCCGGAGTCGGGCCTCGCTCTCCGCCACCTCGTCCCCATGGCGTCGGTGCAATTCATCGTCGCGCCGGCGGCTTTCCTCGGCGTCAACGAAATGCCGGTGCTCTCGCCACGCCACCGCCCCCACCACGACCAGGACCACCACGGCGGCAACCACAACGAGGGCGACGATCATCCGAACACCCCTTGCCGCGGGCTAGAGGCGATCAGCGACGTCACGATCACTCCTCTTCGGTTTCTTTCGGCTGGTAGTGCTCTCGATCTTTCAATCGGGCCGACCCGGTGTGCTCGGGAAGCCATCCGGTAACCATGTACACCACCCGCTCCCCGATGTTCACCGCATGGTCGCCGATGCGCTCGTAGTACCGGCTGATCAAACAGAGCTGAACGGCGGCTTGAAGGTCGATGGTGCCGTCGTTGTGGGCTTGGAACACGGCCTGAACGCAGTCTTGGTTCAGGCCGTCGAGTTGGTCGTCGATGTCGTCGA
>VYDF01000297.1 GCA_009843565.1 Acidimicrobiia bacterium
GGGCAGAACTTCGGGAACCGAGGTGAACGCACCCGCCCATTCGCCGCTGCTTTCCAGAACACTCGACGAGCGAACGATAAAAGGAGGCTGGAGCCCGGCCGAGAGCTCTTCAATTTGTTCGTCCAGCGAATCGGGCAACTGGTACCCGATGATGGCCATTCTCGACCCGCCGGTACCCCGGGACTCGAGCACCTCGACTGCTCGACCGAGGGCTTCCTTTGAGCACGCGGGAGGGATGACGAACCCGTCAAGCACCGGGAATCCCGCCGCACGGGCCCGGGCCAAACCGGCACCCTTGGCGCCGCTGATGGCTATGTCAGCGGCAGATGGATCGTCGAGACCGCGGACTCGGTGACCGTCTGCGGTCATCCGGCGCGGATGATCTCGTGGCTCTTGTATGTGGACAGCATCTCGATGCCGGTGTCGTTGACCACCAGCATCTCCTCAAGCCGGACCCCGAACTCGTGGAGCTTGCCGTGCTGGGTTTCGAGGGCGAAGACCATGCCGGGCTGGATCTCCTGGGGGTGGTCGAGTGACCAGATTCTCGAGATCACCGGCTGGTCGTATTGGGCCAACCCGAGGCCGTGGCCCCACAGGTTGGCTGCGGCCTCGTCCTCTTCCTCGTAGCCCCAGATCTCCTTGGCCGACGGCCACACCGAGGCGATATCGGCGGTGGTGACACCCGGCCGGACCTGCTCGATCGAATCCCAGAGCCACTTGGAGGCCAGGTCGTAATACTGCTGGTGCTCGTCGGTTGGCTCACCGCCCACGCAGTAGGTTCGGTAGACGCACGACTTGAATCCGTTCCAGGTCAACGCGGCGAGGTCGATGATCACGATGTCGCCAGGCCGGATGATCCGGTCGCCATGATTGCGCCAGTTGGGCCACGCATTCGGTCCCGAGGACACAATGACGTCTTCCACATTCTCCATACCCGGGAAGTTGTAGAGGTATTCCATAGTGAACGCGGTGACCTCGTTCTCGGTGATTCCGGGCTTCAGCCATTGGGTCAGCTCGTAGTGGGTCACGTCGCAGATCGAGCCCACCATTCGCAGGGCCTTCTGCTCGTTCGGGCTCTTGATGGCGCGGGCCTCCATCATGGGAGTCATGCCGTCAACCCAGTTGATGCCCCGCTCCTCGAAGGCGCGGATCATGTTCAGGTCCATGAAGTCCACCCCCAAGGGCTGATCGGTGACACCGGCGTCCTCCAAATCGTTCATCAGCGCGTTGGTGAACTTGTCAACCTGAGCGGTTGAAGCCGGCCCGGCTGCGCCCTTGATCCAGGCGTAGGAGTAGCGGACGTTCTCCTTGGGGATCCAAGGCGAGTGCTCGCGAATGTGGTAGCCGATGTCACCCTGCTCGTAGAGAATCGGCTCCTTGCCCTCGATGAGTACGGCATAGCGCAAACCGGGCTTGAGCTGGTTCCAGCCGGGAGTCATGGTGGAGGTCACATAGCGGATGTTCTCGTCGTACATCAACAACATCGCGCCGAGGCCGTGACGGCGCATGGCCTCCCGCGCTCTCCGCAAACGCCACTCGCGCACCTCCTGCCAATTGATTCCCTCGCGCCAGTCGGTGGCGAGAACGCCGAATGCTTCCTTCATGCTTGCTCCTTCTACTCCACTTCCATCAACACCTTAAGGGTTGATGAATCTTGCGTTGCGGCGAGGGCCTCGTCGATGTCGTCGAGACCGAATCGCGACGATATGAGCGGAACGCCGTTGACAACGCCATCGGCTACGAGGGCGATTGCCTTCTCATAGTCGGCCATGGTGGCTCCCCGGGGGTTCCGCAGACTCAGTTCCTTGTAGTAGAGCTGATAGTAGGGCAGCCCGCCCTCCATCCCGGAGGTGGTACCGAAGAACACCACGGTGGCGGCCGGACCGGCAAGCTCGATGGCCTGGGAAAACGTCTTCACCGTTCCCACTGCCTCGAAGACCGCCTCTGGACCACGGCCTTCGGTGATTTCTGCCACCACCTCGGCCGCCCGCTCAGGCGAAACGGCTACCGTCGCGCCGTGCTGGAGGACAAGTTCGCGTTTCCACTCAGACCGGGTGATCCCGATGACGCGGGCCCCCTGGGCAGCAAGAAGCTGGGCGATGAGCTGGCCTGACACCCCGAGGCCAAGCACGACGGCGGTATCGCCCGGTGAAATCGGTGCTTTCGAAACGGCGTGAACACAGGTTCCCAGCACCTGAACCACCCCGAGCGCATCGGAGGATACGTGTTCGGGGACGACGAGCAATTGACGTTCGTCTATTGCCGCGTAGTCGGCGAACAGACCGTCGATTTCTCGACCCAGAAGCCCACCGTTTGGACAGAGATTTGGATAGCCGCGGTGACAGAGGTCGCAGACTCCGCAGAACAGTCCTGGATTGATGAGGACCCGCTGGCCGGTCCCGAAAGCTGCCGTGGTGCCAGCCACCTCGACCACGCCGATTCCCTCATGGCCCATCACGCGCGGCATCTCCACCGGGACCTTGCCGGCCACGATGCTCAAGTCGGTACCGCACAACCCGAGCATCTCCATCCGAACAATTGCTGAACCATCAGACTCGGGCGGGGGAGAGTCCACTACCTCGACGACCCCGGGTTCGGTGAGCTGCGCTGCTCGCATGGTCTGAGCCTATGCGCTGCCGTGTCCCGGAGACGCGGCTCCGCGTAGCAGTAGGATTGGCGTGCCACCACGACTCACCAAGGCGTTCTTAGTTCTCATGCCGCAACTCACCAAACTCGACCACGGATCAATCTGTGTTGGCGATATCGACGAGGCCGTCGTCTTTTATCGCGACATTCTCGGCCTGGCCCCGGTTCCCCGACCCGATTTCGGCTTCCCAGGAGCATGGTTCGACGCCGGTGGCTTTCCCGTGCACCTGACCACCGACGGCACCCTGCGGGGCGCCGACTCACCGGTTCGGGCCAATGAGAGTCATCTGGCGTTTCGGGTCGACGATGTCGAGGCCATGATCGAGCACCTCGATGGGCACGGAGTTGCAGTTTGGGAGCTCCCGGATTCCCCCGCCGCTCTTCGCCAGGTTTTCTTCAACGACCCCTGGGGCAACATGATCGAAATGATCGTCTACTGACCGGCTGAGACTCGTCGGCTCATTACATCACCAGTCCCGCGGTCACGTTGACATAGGTTCCGGTAATTCCCTCAGACTCATCGGAGGCCAAGAAGGCGACGGTTCGGGCCACGTCGGCCGCGCTTACCAGCCTCTTCAGCGGCGTCATCTCCTCGGCGTCGGCTCGGACATCGCCCACATCGCGGCCTTGGGATATGGCTTGCTGCTCGAAGACCCAGTCGATCCGCTCACCGGCGACGAACCCGGGCGAGACGAGGTTGACTCGGATCTGGTGCGGTCCGGCCTCCAGCGCCAGCGTTCGGGTGAGCCCGATGAGCGCGGCCTTGCTGGCGGCATAGGGCGTGCGGTTCAACAGCGGCCGCTTGCCGGTGATCGAGCCGATGTTGACGATCGAACCGGATCGGCGTTCGATCATGGACGGCAATATGGCTTGGCAGCACAGATACACACCGGTCACGTTCACCGCGAAGATCTCTTCCCAGTCCTCAGGCCGCACTTCCCAAAGGGGGGCCGAAGGGCCCCCAATCCCGCTGTTGTTCACCAACACGTCGACGCGGCCCCATTGCGAGAGAACCTGATCGGCTAATGCGGCCACGGCGTCGGGGTTGCACACATTGGTTTCAACAGCCAGGGCTTCGCCACCGGCCAGTTCGATCTCGCTGGCCACCTCTCGCAGGGCCTCGACCGAGCGGGCGGCCAACGCGATCCTGCCCCCCTCTCTCCCACATGTCAGGGCGATCTCCCTGCCGATTCCCCGGCCCGCGCCGGTGACGACGACCACCTTTCCCTCGAGCTTCATGGTGCACCTGCTTTCGGTTGGGCACTCAAATGGTGCTGATATCGTCGTACATCGTCAGCCACGATGCCTTGCATCTGAAGCCGAATGCCATTCAATAGCCATCGAACCGGGAGGTGCCGAGCGACCATGGCCGAGATCCTCAAGGACGCCACCGCCAAGGGTTCCCATGGCGCCGACCCAGAACTCGCCCAGCGGGTGGCGGCCATCATCCAGGACATTGATGCCCGAGGTGCTGAAGCCGTCCGGCGGTATTCCGCAGAATTCGACGGGTGGTCGCCCGAGTCCTTCCAACTCTCCGATGAAGAGATCGAGCGAGTCGTAGCCGGAGTCGATCCTGCCGTTGTCGACGACATCAAGTTTGCCCAGACCCAGATCAGGAACTTCGCCCAGGCTCAGCGCGAGGCGCTTGTCGATATAGAGGTCGAGACCTTGCCGGGGGTCACACTCGGTCACAAGAACATCCCAGTGGACAACGTCGGCGCTTATGTGCCGGGAGGGAGGTATCCCATGGTTGCCTCCGCTCACATGAGCGTCGTGACCGCCAAGGTGGCCGGCGTGCCCCGCGTGGCGGCCTGCACTCCGCCGATTCAGGGCGGCAATCCGGCCGAGACCATCGTCGCCATGCATCTGGGCGGCGCCGACGAGATCTATCTGCTGGGCGGGGTACAGGCGGTGGCCGCCATGGCTCTGGGGGCCGAGTTCATCGACCCGGTCGACATGCTCGTGGGGCCGGGGAACGCCTTTGTTGCCGAGGCGAAGCGGCAGTTGTACGGACGGGTCGGAATCGACCTGCCGGCGGGACCAACTGAGACGCTGCTGCTGACCGACGACACTGTCGACGCCGAGATGTGTGCCACTGATCTTCTGGGCCAAGCCGAACACGGACCCACTAGCCCCGCAGTGCTGCTGACCACCTCCCGCCAACTCGGGCTGGCGACAATTGAAGAGGTTGAGCACCAGCTTGAGACACTGCCCACCGCAGACGTGGCGTCCAAAGCCTGGGCGGATTATGGGCGGGTCATCCTTTGTGCGGACCACGCCGAGATGCTCCAGTTGGCCAACGACTTGGCCTTTGAGCACGTGCAGGTGATGACCGACGATGACGACTTCTTCTTAGAAGGCCTCACCA
>VYDF01000020.1 GCA_009843565.1 Acidimicrobiia bacterium
GTGCAAGACGATCCAAATTCCGCACAACACGAAGGTGGTAAAGAGCCCGATGACGAACATCGCGCCCAGCCAACCCATCTCCTCGGCGAGAACCGCAAAAATGAAATCGGTTTGGGCCTCGGGCAGAAATCCCCATTTGATCCGGCTTTCACCCAACCCCACCCCGGAGGCGCCTCCCGCTGCGATTCCCCCCCACGATTGGATGGTCTGCCATCCGGTGTCCAAGGGGTCGGACCATGGGTCGAGCATGGAGGTGACGCGGTCGCGCCGATAGCCCGACCCCCAGGCGGCCAGGGCGGCGGCGGCAGCGCTGATCAGCGACCAGCCGGTCAGGGGAAGCAAGGGCACCCCAGCCATGAACAGAGCGGCGAAGGCGATCATCGCGATTATGACCGAGGTGCCCAGGTTGGGCTGGAGCAAGATGAGCCCAGACATGAGGCTGCACACCACCAGTACCGGGCGGATCGTGGTGCGGGTATTGCGCTCCTTGCCCGCCTTGTCGGCCAGCCACGCGGCGGCAAAGAGGGCCATGGCCAACTTGGCCAGCTCAGAGGGCTGGAAGCTGATCGGCCCAAAGTAAATCCAGCGGGTGGCGCCATTTGCGGTCGTGCCGATTCCGGGCACCAACACCGCTACCAACAGCAGCAAGGTGAATGCCACCAACGCCTTGGAGTACTTCTGCCACTGCCGGTAGTCCACCCTCATCACCAAGATCAGAGCCAAGAGTCCACCGATGCTCCAGACCAACTGGCGCTGGAAGGTGTACCAGGTGGATTGACCCACATAGAGGCTGGTGACCGATGAGACCGAAAGCACCATCACCAATCCGATGGCGTTGAGGGTGAGAACCATCCCGAACAGCACATAGAACGGCATGGTGGCCTGACCCACCGGCGCCGACCGAAGTGCCGCCACCAATCCCCGACGGGGGATCTGAGGAGCGAAAGCAGTCATGGTGATCCTCCGATCAGCTCGCGTGCCAGATGGGAAAAGAGAACCATCATGGCGACCCTCCGATCAGCTCGAGCACCAACCGCGAGAAATGGTCGCCCCGCTCGGCGTAAGAGCCGTACCAGTCGAAAGAAGCGCAGCCGGGTGAAAGCAGCACCGCGTCACCGGATCGGGCGGTCTCGGCGGCCCTTCCCAGCGCTTCTTCCATTGATTCAGCGATAACCACCGGACAACGTCGGGCAAACACCTTCTCAACCTCGGCCGCGGCCTCCCCGATGGCCACCACAGAGCGGACTCCATCGGCAATCTCGGCCAGCGGAGTCAGGTCGAGGCCTTTGTTGCGTCCCCCGGCAATGAGAACCACTGGCTCGGCCGACCGCACTGCGGCACACACTGCGTGAGGGGTGGTGGCTTTGGAATCGTCGTAAAAGCGAACGCCGCGGTGTTCGGCCACCAGTGTCATCCGATGGGGCAATCCGGTCCACGCCTTCAGGGCCGTCTTCACTCCCTCCAGATGAGCGCCCCCGGCCATGGCCAGCGCCGCCGCGGCCAATTGATTGGACAGCTCGTGGGGCTGGCCCCGGTGGAGCTCTTCGACGTTTGCCAGCCTTTCCGACCCCGCCCACAGCGCCCCGTCACCCGTCTGATAGTCGCCCTCGCTGAGCCCATACGTCACCACTCGGCCTTCGACGGGGGTATGGGCCACGACCACAGGATCGTCTCGGTTCACCACCGAGACGGTGTGCTCGTCAGCCCGGCTCCACAGCGCGGCCTTCGCCGTGCGATAGCTCGCCAGAGATGCATGAACATCGAGATGGTCGGGAGCGAAGTTCAGCCAAGCGCCCACCGCGGGGCGATAGCACCGGCTGTGGCCCAGTCGGAACGAAGACGCCTCCACGACAAAGGCCGCGGGCCGATCATCTCGAATGGCCTCAACGAGCGGCGTTTCGGTATTGCCGGCCACCCTCACCTCGATGCCGGAAGCATCCAACATGGCGGCGGCCAGTAGCGTCACCGTGGGCTTTCCGTTGGTGCCGGTAACCGCCAGCGATGGGCGAGCATCCCACCGCTGGGCCAAGTCGAACTCGGAGATTACGGGCACCTCTGCGCGCGCGGCGGCGCTGAGCGAAGGGTGGGACTCGGGAAGCCCTGGAGTGGGAACCACCACCCGGGCATCTGCCACCAGAGCAGGCCAGTCTTCGGGAGCAGGGCGCTCAATGAGATCGACGTCCATTGCCGCGGCTTGGCGGCGAGCCTGGTCGTCGGGGGCATCATCAGCCGCCACCACGGCATGGCCGCGCTCGGTCAACTGGGCGCAGACCGCCTGGTTGGTGACTGCGAAACCCACCAGAAAAACGGGTGCCTGGCTCAATCCGCCCCCCCGATTGAAACAAAGTCGGCGTAGAAGAGGCCGAGGGCCACCGCAGTGGCGAACCCGGTCATGATCCACAGCCTGATGATCACCGTGGTCTCGGGCCAGCCGCCCAATTCGAAGTGATGGTGGATTGGTGCCATACGGAACACCCGGGTGCCGAACACCCTGAAGCTGAACACCTGGATGATCACCGACAGGGTCTCCATCACGAACAACCCGCCGATGACGGGCAACAGCAGGTGGGTGTTGGTGGCCAAGGCCAGTGCGGCCATACCCGTACCCAGGGCCAGCGATCCGGTGTCGCCCATGAAAATGCGGGCCGGCGCGGCGTTCCACCACATGAAGCCAGCGCTTGCCCCCACCATGGCCGCGGCCAAAATGGCCAGGTCTAGAGCATGGGGTATGCCATAAATGTCTTCGTTGCGGAAGGCCCAGAAGCCGATCACCACGAAGGCGGCAAAAGCGAACACCGATGATCCCGCGGCGAGGCTGTCCAGTCCGTCGGTCAGATTCACGGCGTTGCTGGTGGCCAGAATCAGAAATACCGCCCATAGTCCCCAGCCCCACGACCCCAAGTCGATGTTCAGGGAGTCGTAGCGGGTGAAGGAGAGCTCGGTGCGGACATCGGTGAGATGAATCATCAGCAGCGCGTATCCCACCGCCACGATGAGGAGGCCCAGGATCTTGGTCTGCTTGCCCAAGCCCAGATTGCGCGCCCTGGACACCTTGAGCCAGTCATCGACAAAACCGACGACGCCCGAGCCGATTATGGCCAGCATCACAATCAATCCAGTGCGGGTGAAGATGCCGTTGTAGAGGTCGCTGATGCCATAGCCGGCCAGAGCGCCGACCACGATGGCTACGCCGCCCATGGTGGGTGTACCCGCCTTGCTGACATGGCCTTGGGGCCCGTCCAGGCGGATGGGCTGGCCTATGGAGTGCTTGCGCAGGAAGGTGATCAGAAAACGGGTGCCGATCACCGAGACCACCCCGGCAATGGCAACCGCAAACAACAGGCGGATCATCGGGTTGTCTCCCTGGAGGCCAACAGCTCTCGGGCCACAACTCGGTCATCAAACGGAATCGCCCGGTCGCCCACCGTCTGAGTGGTTTCATGGCCCTTCCCGGCTACCACCACCACATCGCCATCGGTAGCGTTGGCCAGGCATTGGGCGATGGCGGCCCGGCGGTCGGTCTGGGTCGATACGCCGTCTCTGTTCTCCGGAATCCCGCTCAAGATGTCAGCGATGATGGCCTCAGGATCCTCAGAACGAGGATTGTCGGACGTGACGATCACTTGATCGGCCAATTCGGCCGCCACCCTGCCCATCATCGGTCGCTTCTGGGAATCTCGATCGCCCCCGCAGCCGAACACCGCTCGCAGGCGACCCGAGCTGGCCACCAATTCGCGGGCCGCGGACAGCACTTGGGCCAAGCCATCGGGAGTATGGGCGTAGTCCACCACTACCGTGAACGGCTCATCGGCCTCAATGGTCTCGAATCGACCCGGCACCGGGGCTGCCGACTTCAGGCCGGTTACGACTTCGGACGAGCTGGCGCCGAGAAGAAGAGCAGACTCCGCTGCGGCCACGGCATTGGCGGCGTTGAACCGGCCGATGAGCGGCAAGCGGATTTCTTGTCCCCTCCACCCCAAGGCAAGATTCCGGGGCCCAAGCCGAACCGGAACGTTCCGGGGTTCAAAGACCACGGTAGGAATACAGGGCTCAGTCGCAAGCCGCTTGCCGAAGTCATCATCGCCATTGACCACCGCCCGGTCAGACAGTTGGGGCGTGAACAACCGGGCTTTGGCTGCGAAATAGTCCTCAATCGTGCGGTGGTAGTCCAAGTGGTCGGGAGTGAGGTTGGTGAACACGGCAACGTCGAAGCGGATGCCTTCCACCCGATGCTGGTCGAGCGCGTGACTCGACACCTCCAGAACCACCGCATCGGTTCCGGCCGATCGCAAACCGGCCAGTTGATGCTGCAAATCCAACGACTCCAGGGTGGTCAAGACCCCCGTCAGCGTGCCGAGAACCTCGGTTTGCAAGCCAGCGGCGCCCAACACCGAATTCAGCAGGCTGCACACCGTTGTCTTGCCATTGGTGCCGGTGACCCCGATCACAGCCATGGAATGGGACGGGTGGCCGTAGAACAACGAGCTGATAGGACCCATGGTTTGGCGAACCGATTTGGTGTGCAACTGGGGACAGTCCAATTCGAGCGGGCGCTCTACTACCAGCCCCGTTGCCCCTCGGTTCAGAGCGTCGGCGGCGAAGTCGTGGCCATCATGATTGGCCCCTGCCACACAGAAGAACAGATCGCCGGGGTTCACTGCCCGGGAGTTGTGGGCCAATCCGGTGACCTCGGCATCGCCACTCCTGTGGATCAGCCCGGGGGCTGCTTCGGCCAATTCCGACAATGCCATCGATGGGGCGGTCATGGCCCGTTCCCGTTTCCAGTCGCCGGCTCGGGCGCGGGCTCAGAAACAGGTTCGGGCGCGGGCTCGGCTGCCGGCTCGAGCGTGGGCTCAGGCGTGGACTCAGGCTCAGGCGTGGACTCAGGCTCCGGCGTGGGGGCCGGCGTGGACTCAGGCTCAGGCGTGGACTCAGGCTCCGGCGTGGGGGCCGGCGCCGGTGCCGGTG
>VYDF01000032.1 GCA_009843565.1 Acidimicrobiia bacterium
CACCGCCACCGGGCTGTCGGCCAGCGCCTCGGCAGCCACCGGCACCAACTCGGGTTACACGCACACCGCGGCCACCGAAGGCACCGACCAGTCGGCAGCGTCGGGATGGCGGGCTCGTGCGCAGAGAGCCTCGACCCGCTCGGGGGTATCGGCTCCCTCCAGGGTGGTGAGGTCCATGACCCGAATGGCCAAATCAAGCGCAGCCCCCTTGGACGAGGTCTTGATCGACCGGGTACACAGCGACGCGGCCCGCTGCTCTAGCCCTACCGCGTCCACCGGCGTGATGCGCACCCCGGCCACGGCATCGGAGGCTCCCGCCGGAGCATCAATAGCCAACAGATCGGTCACCCGTCCAAGGATAGGGCCGGACCAGAACAGTGAGGCATTCGGCAACGCGCCACTAGGGTGGGGGGTGATGGAGGTTTCGGTTGTCGACCATCCCCTAGTCCAGGTCCGTCTGACCTCGTTACGCCGGGCCGAGACTCCATCACCCGAATTCCGGCAGGCTTTGGACGAATTGAGCGGACTCTTGGTTTACGAGGCCTTGCGGGATCTCCCCGCCACCGCCATCAGCGTTGACACACCGCTGGCCCGCACCTCTGGAGCGCACATCGACGATCCCCCGCTTCTGGTGCCAGTACTGCGGGCAGGACTGGGGATGCTGGATGCAGCCCGCAAGCTGTTGCCGGAGGCCGCCGTGGGCTTTTTGGGCGTGCGTCGCAACGAGGAGACATTTCAGCCCGAGCCCTATCTCAACACCGTGCCCGACGATCTCCGCGGTCAGGCCGTACTGGTGTTGGAACCGATGCTGGCCACCGGAGGTTCGCTGGCCTACGTGTGCGGGCGGATGGCCGCAGCCGGCGCCGGCCAAATCACCGCAGTTTGCGTGCTGGCCGCCCCCGAAGGGGTGAAGGCACTAGAAGCCGCGGCTCCCGACGTCCGCCTTTTCGCCGCCGCGGTCGACGAAGGACTCAACGATCGGGCCTACATCGTGCCCGGATTGGGAGACGCGGGCGACCGCCAGTTCGGAGAGCTCTGAGCGATACGCCGGGAAGGAGTTAGCCCGGACCGCCGAGGTCGGTGTCGTAGGCGCTGTACACCACGTCGACTGCATGGTGGTTGAGCTGGTCCACCCGGTGGACGATGTCGGCCATCGACCGTTCCAGGCTGGAATCGGGCTCTTGGGTGTGCAATCGATCGATCTGATGCTGTACCGAGGCCTGTAGCTGAACTTGCTCGTTGCGGATCTTGTTCACTTGGGGAACTAGCCGGGGGGCCAGCTCGATACAGTCGTCGAACAGTCCGAGATCGCAATCCGAGCAGAATCCGGTGAGCGCTCGGCTGAGCTGTCCGAGCTGGTCCTCAAGGCGCTGCACCCAGTCGTCGAGATTGTCGGCGGGCATTCCCTCGGCCAGCAGCTCCTGAAGGCCAGCTCCTGCCCGGTTCAACTCAATGCGCCAGTCTGTGTTTTCCCCCATGGCGATCTCCTCGTCATCATGTGGGAACGACCACACTGTCGCTCTTGCGTTCAGGGCCAGCATAGGCCCGCTCCAATGGGGAACGCCAGAGGACTTTGGCAAATTCCTTATTGACGCCGGATAGTTCCTAGCGGGTTGAAGGTCGCAGAATATCGCCAGGGTGGGCGTCAACGCCGCTTTGGTCAACCTCGCCATCGCGGCGGATGGGGGTGCCGTTTACCAGCACATGGGTGATTCCCACGGAGCCGTCGGCGGTGAGACGCTCAGCGTTGGCGGGGAAGTCTCGAACCCGGCGCAACGGCCCCGGCGCAACGGTATCGGGGTCGAACACCACAACGTCGGCGTAGGCCCCCTCCCGCAGATAGCCCCGATCCACCAGGTTGAACAGGTCGGCCTGCACCCCCGAGAGCTTCCTCACTGCTTTCTCCATTGGCATGAGCTCTCGGTCGCGCACCCAGTTACCCAAGAAATCGGTGGCTTGAGGAGCGTCGCACAGCTGGCCCACATGGGCTCCGGCGTCGGATAGGCCCAGCGTGCAGCCGTCTTGCTGCAACAGCATGGCCACCCCGTCGGGATCGTCGTTGGCAATGATGCAGCTGATCCGAGTGGTCAAGTCGTCAGCCACCGCGGTGTCGAGCAGTACGTCGAGGGGGCGCACCCCCAGCTCCTCGGCCACATCGGTGAGCCGCCGTCCGACCAGTTCCGGCCGGGAAGCGGTCTCGGCGATCTGGAAGGTCTCCCACCGGGGGCGCATGGCCTTTTGGTGCTTGAACGCCTCGTCGGTCCGGTCGCGCCAATCCTCATCGTCGTAGGACTTGAGCCGGGCGTCGTGGTCCTCGCTCATCAGCGCGGCGAACTCCGGGTTCACGTTGAGGGTAAACGGATCGGACATCACCATTTGGAAGGTGAGCGGACGAGGAGTGACCTGGGGCCATACCTCGATTCCCTTTTCCCATGCATCCCGGTTCTTGGCCGCGCTCTTCTCGTGGTTCCCGTTGGGGAAGGTCAACAGGGCGCCGTAGGTGAACGGCACGCCCACCTGAGGCTGCAACGCGTACATGTCGTCGATGCCTATCTGCTCTCCGGGGGCAATCGACACCACTCCCCGGCGCTTTTGGCCCAGCACGCCGATGAGGGACTCGAACTCATCACGGGTGGCGAACCGGCTGGGGATGGGAAGACCGTCGGCACCACGGTGGGTCATGGCAAAGCTGGTGGCCAGCCCGGCCGCCCCGGCGTCGATGGCCTCGGCCACAACCTCCACCATGCGGGCCACCTCCTCGTCGGTGGACGCCCGCTCGTAGGCCTCGTCGCCCACTACGAACAGCCGCAGGGCGGTGTGGCCAATGTAGGCCCCGAAGTTGAGGGCGATGCCCCGGTTGGAAATGGAATCCAGGTACTCGGGGAACGTCTCGAAGTCCCAGGGGATGCCCTCGGCCAGACTGTCCACGTTCATGTCCTCGACGTTCTCCAACGTCCGGGCGATGAGGTCCTGGTGGCTGGGCCGGGTGGGCGCGATGGAAAAACCGCAATTGCCGGCAATCACCGAGGTCACCCCGTGGTAGCACGAGGGGGTGAGTGCCGGATCCCAGAACACCTGAGCGTCGTAGTGGGTGTGAATGTCGATGAACCCGGGGGCCACCACCTGTCCGCCGGCGTCCAGCTCGACTTTGCCGGACAGCCCCGATCCGATCTCGCTGATGCGGTCTCCGGTGATGGCGACATCGGCCTCCCGTCCCGGCTGGCCCGAGCCGTCCACCACAGTTCCTCCGCGAATGACGATGTCTGCACTCATGTGCCCAAGTCTCCCACGCGAATATCAAACTCGCCTGTCCGGGCAGCAGAAAGCACCACTGCGCCCACATCGATAACCCGGGGACCGTGGCGAACCACCCGCAGTGAAGCGGTCTGGCCGAGATGCAGGCGACGGCTGCGCTCACCGTCGAAGGCCAGCAGGCACGGCCCGGCCACCTGGGCCGGGGCACCCAGTTCCAAGTACTCGCTTCGGGCCAAACCAACCGTGGCGAACCACCCCGGTGCCAGCGCCCCCCGCACCAGCCGAGCCGGGTTCTGGCTCGGGGGCGTGAACTCCAACACCACCCCCCGGTCTTCTTCAGGGGTGCAGGGCAACACCGTGCCCGCCAGCCCGCTGAAACCGATGGCCGCTGGGTCGGCCCGGGTCAATACGCCCAGCATCATGGTTTCGGGATCGAACAACTCCAGAGAGCCCACATAGGGGTCATCCACCGCGATGGCATCCACTAGGGCCGTGTCGGTTGCGGTGCCGGAGTCGCCACCGTTCACCTCCACCGCCACCACCTTGGCCCGGTCCGAGTGAGCGTGCAGATCCACCGCTCCGGTGGCGATGAGCCCCGCGGCCATGCCAGCAACGGTGGGCTCAACGTGGACAGGAAAGGCGTTGTTGGTACCGGTGGACACCGGAATGAGCGGGGCATCGGGCCATCCCAACGCCAACGCCCGGTTGGTGCCGTCGCCGCCCAAGCTCACTACCGAGCCGCACCCGGCGTCCCGCATGGCCTGAGCCGCATCCACCGAATCGCGCTCGTCGTGGTGCAGGGGCAGGTCGACAAACGCCACCTTCAGGGGCAACTGAAGGTTCTCTGTTGCCCGACGGGTGATGGAGAACGGATCCCGAGTCAACACCACCTGCTCGGCCCCCGTCTCTGCTGCTCCGTGAATGAGGCGTCGGAGAATGCTGACCTTGTCCTCGATGGTGGACGAGCCCGCGCTGGTAAGCAACCGCCTTACATCGCTGCCCGATCGCGGGTTTACCAGGATGCCGACGGTGGCCACTCCTCCATGTTGTCAGCATCAGTCCAGTGCGAGGTCATCGTTGTCAGCATCCATTCAGGGGTGGTCATTCACAGTCATTCACAGTTCTCGGTACACGACGGTGATCGTTCTTTTTTAGGTTTTGGGGCGCGTTGCGTATTGTTGAGGGCCACTGGTTCAGAGGAGGTGTCGCCATGCGCCGGGCCCAAGTGTTGTTGATGGTGCTGATGTTGGCTGTGTTGGGCGCGGCCTGCGGCGGCGGAGGAGGGACTTCTACCGAGGAGCGCCCGTTGGGATTGGACTCTGACGAGGTAACCGTCCCCACTGTTCAGGCCCTGACTCCCACACCGATCCCCACACCTACACCCACGTCCACTCCAGAGGCGTTCGTCTACGTGGTGAAGCAAGGTGACACGTTGGGCAGTATCGCCTCTGAGTTCGGTACCAGCCTCAATGCCATCATTGCCGTGAACGACTTGGCGAACCCCAACATATTGAGCATCGGCCAGCAGATCGAGATCCCCCAGGACGTGCCGGTCGTGCGCAACAGCGATGGCACTGTCAGGCCTGGCGAGCGCACCCACATCGTCGTCCAGGGCGACACGCTGCTGGGGATCGCCATCCAGTATGGCAAGACCCTGGACGAAATCACCGCAGCCAACAACATCGTCGCGGCCGATCTGCTCCAGATCG
>VYDF01000293.1 GCA_009843565.1 Acidimicrobiia bacterium
GCGCGCCTATTCGGTTGGTGGGGGCGACGACCTCAGAGGCCAGCCGACCGGCTTCAGCCAAGAGAACTTCGGTGTGGTCGAGGCCAATGTCAGACCATGCGGGCAGCTGGGCCAACTCGTCCAAACCGGCGATGTGGCGCAGTGCGAAGGCGATGTCGTTCAAAGGAGCGTTGTAGGGGCTCATCTCAGCTTTCAGGGTGGTTGTCGGAATCCAATGTCGATAGCAGCAGTTCGGCGGCGGCGGCAGGAGAGAGCTCATTGCGATCAACTCGGCGAAGGGCCATTTCTCCCGACTCGTTGTTGACGATCTGGTGAACTCGGTCGCTAAGTTCGAGCTCGATGCGGTCGGCCACTTCGTCGCGGCGGCGGCGGCAGCGGCGGCGGATCAACTCGCCGGAGTGGTGAAGATGTGCAGTGTGGCTTTCGATCTCCGCCCACAGGTCGCTTATGCCTTCCCCCTCGGTTGCAGTTGTCAGCACGATCGGAGCCCGCCACCCGCCCCGGTGGCCGAGGTCCAGCATCAACTCCAGATCTCGGCGGGCACCGCGGGCATCAGGTCGATCGGCCTTGTTCACCACGAAGATGTCAGCCACCTCCAAGAGTCCGGCCTTGTTGGCCTGTACCGCATCCCCCCAGCCGGGGGTCACCACCACCACGGTGGTGTCGGCAGCCGCCGCGATCGACACCTCAACCTGGCCGACGCCCACGGTTTCCACGATGATCGGATCGCAACCGGCGGCATCGAGCACCCGAACGGCGTCGGGTACCGCCACCGCCAGCCCGCCAGCGTGACCACGGGTAGCCATCGATCGGATGAAAGCACCGCTGTCTACATGGCTGTCCATGCGGATCCGGTCGCCCAAAATGGCACCACCGGTGAGCGGAGAGCTGGGATCGATGGCCAGAATGGCCGGACGGGATGCCCCCGAGACCGCGGCCAACCGCCCAGTTATGGTGGACTTCCCTGTTCCCGGTGCGCCGGTAACTCCCACAATTCGGGCTTGGCCGGCGTCGCGATGAGCCCGCTCGGACACCATGGCGGCGGTCTCGCCTCGCTTCTCCACCATGGTGAGCAGCTTGCCGAGAGCCCGTCGGTTGCCGCCGCGGGCTGCTTCGAACAGCTCGTCGAGGGGGTCGCAACTCTTCATTCGAACAGCTCGTCAAGGGGCTTCGGGCTCACCGGGGGGAGATTTGGCGTTCCACGGCGCCTCTCACTGCGGAAACCACATCTTCGGCCGATGCGCCGGGACCGATAACCGCGGCCACTCCGGAATCGATAAGGGTGGGGACATCGTCGGCGGGCACGATGCCGCCGATGACCACCGGCACACGCAAACCGGCTTGATCGACAGCCTGCACCATTCGGGGGGCCAGGGTGAGATGACCGGCGTTGTGCATGGAAAGCCCAATGACGTCGGCGTCCTCCTGCTCGCAGGCGGCCACAATGCTCTCGGTGGTCTGGCGCAGACCCAGATAGATCACTTCCATTCCGGCGTCTCGCAGCGTGCGAGCCACGACCTTCAAGCCGCGATCGTGGCCATCTAGCCCCAATTTGGCCAAAACCACCCGGATCGGTGCTTGGAACTCGGCGTCAGAGGACAGCGATGTGTCAACAGGAGGCTCATCCATCAGCTCACACCACCGCGGTCTCCACGTAGGTGCCGAAGACCGTCTCCAAAGCGGCGACAATCTCGCCCTCGGTCGCGTAGGTTCGCACCGCGTCGATAATGGGGGGCATGAGGTTCACATCGGGCCGCTCGGCTGCTTCGACCAGCGCGGCAAGTGAAGCTTTCACAGCTTCGTCATCGCGGTCGCCCCGAACCTTCTCAAGGCGTTTGAGCTGCAACTCCTCGGTTTCGTGGCTGATCGACAGCAGAGTGGCCTCGTCGTCTTCTCCCTCGGTGAACTCATTGACTCCCACGATGATGCGGCGACCGGCGTTCACCTCACGCTCGAAGCGGTAAGCGGCGTCGGCGATTTCGCCCACGAAGTAGCCGTCTTCGATACCGGCGTAGGCTCCCTCCAACATAGAGCCGTCGCCGAGTTGGTTGATGTGGTCGAAGATCTCGTTGGCCTGGCGCTCCATTTCGTCGGTGATCCACTCCACGAAGTCGGACCCGCCCAGCGGGTCGACCACCGAGGCGGCCCCTGTTTCGTGGGCCACGATCTGCTGGGTGCGGAGGGCGATGCGGGCCGCCTTCTCGGTGGGCAGGGCCAGGGCTTCGTCGAAGGAATCGGTGTGGAGGCTCTGAGTGCCTCCCAGAACCGCGGAAAGAGCTTGGATGGCGACCCGGGCGATGTTGTTCTCGGGTTGCTGGGCGGTGAGGGAGACGCCTGCGGTCTGCGTGTGGAAGCGGCACATGAGCGACTTGGGGTTGGTGGCGCCGTAGCGGTCCTTCATCCACGTGGCCCAGATGCGGCGGGCGGCCCGGAACTTGCCGATCTCCTCGAAGAAATCGCTGTGGGCGTTGAAGAAGAACGAGAGGCGGGGGGCAAAGTCATCCACATCGAGCCCAGCGGCGACGGCGGCCTCCACATAGGCGAAGCCGTTGGCCAGGGTGAAGGCCAGCTCTTGGGCCGCGGTCGAGCCTGCCTCGCGGATGTGGTATCCGGAAATGGAGATTGGATGCCAGCGGGGCATCTCCGCAGTGGTGAACCGAACGAGGTCGGTAACGAGCCGCACCGATGGACGGGGTGGGAATATGTATTCCTTTTGGGCCTGGTATTCCTTCAAGATGTCGTTCTGGATGGTCCCGCCGAGGCTGGCCCGGCGCACGCCGCCCTGTTCGGCAACCGCGACGTACATGGCCATACAGATTGCGGCCGGCCCGTTGATGGTCATCGATGTGGTTACTTTGTCCAACTCGATGCCGGCAAAGAGGTCTTCCATGTCGGCGAGGGTGTCTACGGCTACGCCGGCTCGGCCCACTTCGCCCACTGACCACTCATGATCGGAGTCGCGGCCCATAAGGGTGGGCATGTCAAAGGCGGTGGACAGCCCTGTGCCCCCAGCTCGAAGCAAGGCGTGAAACCGGGCGTTGGTATCGGTGGCAGTTCCGAATCCGGCGAACATGCGCATGGTCCACAACTTGCTTCGATAGCCGGTGGGGTACAGCCCTCGGGTGAAGGGGTATTCACCCGGTTGCAACCCATCGCCGTAAGAAGGGTCGAGCGGGACTCCCGACATGGTCTCGACCATTGGCGCAGTCTATCAAGGAAGTCCGATAGTTGGAAGTGCAACTATCGGACTCAAACAGTCATTTTCATGAAAAAGTAGAGGTCTTGCGAGTTTTGGGGATTGCTCAGCTTCTGACCAGATGGCCAGGCCGGGCCCCAGTCAGCTCCCCCTCGGCCTGTACAACTTGGCCGGCGACCAATGTGGCGACAAAGCCGCTGGCTCGTTGCACGAGCCGTCGACCACCAGCAGGCAGGTCGAATACCATTTCGGGGGGTTGCAGGCTGAGTCGCTCGAAGTCGATGAGGTTGATGTCGGCCTTTTGGCCCGCGGCCAGCGTGCCCCGGTCGTTGAAGCCCACCAATGCCGCCGTGTCGGAGCATTGCCACTTGATGAGCTGCTCCACCGGCAGGGTGTCGCCCCGGGTCCGGTTCCTTCCCCAGTGGGAGAGCAGAAAACTGGGCATGCTGCCGTCACACAGGAACCCGACGTGGGCACCGGCGTCGCCCAAGCCCGGGACACTGAGCGGGTGGGTGAGCATCTCCCTGGTGAGTTCGAAGTCGCCGTCTGCGTAGTTCATCACCGGGATGTACAGCAGCTCGGTGCCGTCGCGGGCGAGCAGGGCATCGTAGAGCGCCTCGTGGGGGTCGATGCCCCGCCGGGCGGCGTCGGAGGCCACGCTGGCGTCGGATGAGGGCTCATAGTCGGGGGTCTCGCCCAGCGGGAAGAGCTTGTCGAGCTGATTGAAGGTGTGGACGGGTTGGGCAGCCAGTTCGGCTACCAGACGGGTCCTCACTTCGGGTTCGCGCAAGCGGGCTACTCGCTCTGTCAGGTCGAGAGCGGCTAACTCGTGGTAGCCCGGGCAGGACAAGAGCGCGTGATAAGTGGATTGAAGGCCAACGAGCACTCCTATTGGCCGACTGGCCACCTGAGCCCGCAGCGGGATGCCGGCCGCATTGGCTTGCGTAATGCGATCGAGCAGTTGATGGCCCAGATCGGGTCGGTTGTCGGGGACGGCAATGGTCATGGACAGCGGTCGGCCGCTGCGCCGGGCCATCTCGGCAACGAGGTCGAACTCGGTGTCCAAGTCCACCCAGTCGCCCACCATCTCGAACACGCCCTTGCCGGTTTGCCCCACGGCTTCCGCGATGGCCCACAGCTCGGGGGCGCCGGCGGTAAGGCTTGGGGTGTGCTCACCGGCTTTGGTCTTGTGGTTGATGGTGCGGCTGGTGGTGAAGCCCACCGCGCCTTCGGCCACGCCTTCGGCGGCTAGGCGGGCCATCTGCGCGATTTCGTCGTCGGTTGGGTGGTTGTTGTGGTCGGCACCCCGCTCTCTCATCACATAGGCCCGGAGTGCCCCATGGGGTACTTGGGCAGCTACGTCAATGGTGCGAGGCCTGCGCTCGACCGCGTCGAGGTACTCGGGGAAGCTCTCCCACTCCCATTCGATGCCTTCGGCGAGAGCAGCGCCGGGTATGTCCTCGACACCCTCCATCAAACCGATAAGCCATTCCTCTGAACCGGGGCGGACCGGGGCGAAGCCCACGCCGCAGTTGCCCATCACCACGGTGGTCACGCCGTGCCATACCGATGGGGTGATATCGGGATCCCAGGAAACCTGTCCGTCGTAGTGGGTGTGGATGTCGACGAAGCCGGGGGTGACGAGGAGGCCGTCGGCGTCGAGTTCCTGGCGGGCCGGGCCGAGGTTGTTGCCGATCTCGGTGATGGTGGCGTTGCTGATGGCGATGTCGGCGGTGTAGCTGGGTTGGC
>VYDF01000176.1 GCA_009843565.1 Acidimicrobiia bacterium
TCCAGATCGAGTTCCCCGATCCCCCCATCGCCCGGGAGCTCACCTTCGAGATCGACGAGCGCACCGCGGCAACCGGCGAGGTGCTAGTGGTTCCGTCGACAGCAGCCATCGCCTCGCTGGTACAAGAGCTGGAAGCGGCCCGGGCCGAGTCGGTGGCGGTGTGTTTGCTTAATTCCTACGTCAACCCGGCCAATGAGCGGCTGCTGGCCGAAGAACTGCGCCGAGAACTGGGGGTGCCGGTTTGCGCCTCGGCCGATATCTCGCCGCAGATCCGGGAGTACCCCCGCATGATTACCGCGGCCTGCAACGCGGCCACCATGCCGATCATCGGGCCGTACTTGGACGAGCTCCAGAAGTGGCTGTCGGCCGAGGGGTTCGGCGGGTCGGTGTTGATGATGCTGTCCAACGGGGGAGTGGTGTCGGCCGACGATGCCGCGGCCGCTCCCATAAGGCTGGTGGAGTCTGGCCCCGCGGCCGGCGCGCTGGCTGCCCGGTGGTTCGCCCGGCGCATGGAAGAGAATCGGCTATTGGCCTTCGACATGGGCGGCACCACCGCCAAGGCCACTCTGGTAGAAGACGGCGAGCCGGCGCTGACCACCACCTTTGAAGTGGCCCGGCGGTACCGGTTCAAGAAGGGGTCGGGTTTCCCGGTGTCGGTGCCTTCGGTGGATCTGGTGGAGATCGGCGCCGGCGGCGGCAGCTTGGCCCATCTCGACCAGTTCGGCCTGCTCAAGGTAGGTCCCGAGTCATCGGGGGCCGACCCCGGTCCGGCCTGTTATGGCCAAGGGGGCGAGCAGGCCGCGGTGACCGACGCCGACGTGGTGCTTGGCCTGATCGATCCCGATGCCTTCTTGGGCGGCGACATGCCCCTGGACGGGAGCCGGGCTGAGGCGGCCATCGAGCCTCTGGCCGAGGGTCTCGCTTTGTCGGCCATCGACACCGCGGCGGGCATGTACGAAGTGGTCAGCCAGAACATGGCCGCCGCCGCCCGCATGCACGCGGTGGAGCGGGGGGTGGACCTGCGGGGGGTGACCGTTCTGGCCTTCGGTGGAGCCGGGCCGCCTCATGCCTGTCGGGTGGCCGAGTTGTTGGACTCCGATCGGGTGGTGTTCCCGGTAAACGCCAGCGTGCTATCGGCGTTCGGAACGCTGGTGTCGCCGGTGCGGATCGACCTGGCTCGCTCCATGCCGGTGAAGCTGGCCGAGGTGACACCCGTTGAGCGGGACGGCCTGCTGGACGAGCTGCGAGAGGAAGGCCGCCGGGTGCTGCTCAGCGCCGGTGTGCCCGAAGCTGACATCGGCTTTCGCTATGGCATTGACGCCCGATACACCGGCCAGGGAAACGAGATCACCATCTGGGTGGGGGAAGGGGATGCCTGGGCAGCCGACGACGGAGAGGTGGCCGCCGCGTTTGAAGCCGAGTACCGCCGCATCTACGGCATGACCATCGATGATGTGCCCATCGAGGTGGTCACCTGGCGGCTGTCGGCTCGTTCCGACCCGGCCGAGTTGGGAGGCACAGAGGTGGCCGAGGACGCAGCCGACGGCCCGCCCCTGCCAGCTTCAACCCGTACTGCGGTGTTCGGGCGAGAGCAGGATGCAATGGAGGTCCCCGTCTATCGCCGAGCCGAACTGGCCATCGGTTCCACTTTGGCCGGTCCCGCCCTGGTGGAGGAACGAGAAACGACGTCGGTGATTCGGCCCGGATGGAATGTGACGGTTGCAGAAGATGCCAGCCTCATCGCAGTCTTGGAGGAGAAATGACCCAGGCCACCTATGACCCCATTCAACTGGAAATCCTGTGGCAGTCGCTCATTTCAGTGGTGAACGAGCAGGCTCGAGCCCTTCAGCGGGCCGCATTCAGCCCCATCGTGCGTGAGGCCGGCGACCTGGCCAACGCGGTGTTCGACAAGCGGGGCCGCATGGTGGCCCAAGCGGTAACCGGTACTCCGGGCCACATCAACTCCCTGGCCATCGGCGCGGCCAACATGCTGGAGGAGTTCCCCCCCGAATCCCTTGAGCCCGGCGACGTGCTGATCACCAACGACCCCTATCTCACCGCGGGCCAGTTGCTGGACGTAACCGTGCTGGTTCCGGTGTGGCGCGCTCCGGCCGCCGGGGGCGATCCCGTGCCCATCGCCTACTTCGGCTCCACCATCCATCACACCGATGTGGGCGGCTATGGCATCGGCGCCGGGGCCCGGGACTGCTTCGAAGAGGGCCTGTGGATTCCCATCTGCAAGCTCATGCGGGCCGGCGAGCGCAACGAGGACGTGTGGAAGTTCATCTTGTCCAACGTTCGGCAGCCCGACCACATGGCCGGTGATCTGCACGCTCAGATGGCCTCAGGAGAGGTGGGGGCTCAGCGACTGGGTGCGCTGTGCGATTCCCACGACCTTGACGACATAGAGAAGCTGGCCGACGAGATCATCGACCGGTCCGAAGCGGCCACTCGGGCCAGCATCGCGGAGTTGTCTCCCGGCGAGTACAAGGCCGATGCAGTGCTGGACCTGGCCGACGGAAGCCGAATCGACATTGTGTGCTCTCTGCGGGTAGACCCCGACGCCGGGGAGATATTCGTTGACTACGCCGGCTCCTCTGAGGCCAGCCCGTGGGGCATCAACGTGGTGCGCAACTACACCCACGCCTACACCACGTTTACCGTGCGCTCGGTGCTGAACCCCGAGATTCCCAACAACCACGGCAGCCTGGCCCCCATCAAAATGGCTGCCCCCGAGGGATCGATCGTCAACGCGGTGCTGCCGCAGCCGGGTACTGCCCGCCACGTGGTGGGGATGTTCTTGCCCAATGCCCTGCTCAAGGCCTTGGCCCAGGTCAAGCCCGAGGAATCCATGGCTGAGGGGGCGGGTGCGGTTTGGACCATGCAGGTGAGCGGGAACCACGACGACGGCACGCCGTTCATCACCGCCATGTTCACCTACGCCGGAGGGGTGGGAGCACGGGCGTCCAAGCCAGGCTTGGACGCCTGCTCCTATCCCACCGGGGTGAGCGCGGTGCCCATCGAGGTGGTGGAAGCCTCCGCGCCGGTGCGATTCACTCGCAAAGCGCTGCGCCCCGGCTCGGAGGGCACAGGTGCCCAGCCCGGCGGCAAAGGCCAGACCATCGAGTTCGGCGTGGACACCTCCCGGCCTTGGCTGCTCAACGCGGTCACCAGTCGCCTGTCCGACCCGCCGCAAGGGATCTTCGGCGGCGGTCCCGGCGAGGCGGGATCGTTCCAAGTCAACGGCGAGCCGGTCACCACCCAGAGCCGCATCACCCTCGAACCCGGTGACATGGTGCGCCTCGATCTGCCCGGCGGGGGAGGCTACGGATCTGCCGATGGCTGAGCCGATCACGTTCTCATCGGTCTGGGAACGAGCGGTAGAGCGGGGTGGCGATGCCGCATTCTTGATCTTCGAGCGGCCCGACGGGACCATCGCAACCTGGACCTACCAGCAGTTCGACGGGGCGGTCGCCGATGTCGCGGCCGGCTTGGTCCAGAAAGGGGTGGCCCCGGGTGATTCCGTGCATCTGGCCCTGACCAATACCCCGGCGTTCGTGGCCCTCTGGCTGGCCGCCAATCGGCTGGGCGCGTGGATCGTGCCGTCCGATCCCATGGGCAAGGTGCCGGAGCTGGCCGACCACATCGAGCGCACCCGCCCAAAGGCGGGCTTCTGTGCAACCGACCGGGCCGAGGTCTACCGCCAGGCCGCTGAGATGAGTCCTAATCTGGCCATCACCGAGCTCGATGAGGCCAGCGGGAGTCTCGAAGCGCTGGTGGGAAGCGCCCGGGTGGACTGGCCCGACGTAAATCTGTGGGACCGGGCGGCGGTGATGTTCACTTCGGGAACCACGGGGCGGCCCAAGGGGGTGGAGGTCACCCAGGCCAACTATGCCTTCTGCGGCCAAGTCATGGCCGAGCGTGCCGACTTGGCCCCCAATGACCGCCAGTTGGTGGTGCTGCCCCTGTTCCACGCCAACGCCCAGTACTACTCCTTTGCCTCGGCTATCTGGACCGGGGCCTCGGTGGCGCTGATGCCCACATTCTCGGCCAGTGGATTCTTGGCGCAGGTCGCCCGCCACCAGGCCACCTGCGCCAGCCTGTTCGCCGCCCCCCTGAGGATGATCTTGGCCCGGGGCGCTCCGGTGCATGGCGTGGGGTTGCGCCATTGCTGGTACGCGCAGAACATCGCCGACGAACAGTACGAGACCCTGGCCAGCTGGTTCGGGTGCCGGCCCCGACAGCTCTACGGTATGACTGAGACCGTCCCCGCCGTTCTCACCGAGCCGACCGACAATCCCGTGCCGTCGTCTATGGGGCAGGTCACCCCCGGTTGCCAGGTGATCGTGCGCGACGGGGAAGTGCTGGTGGGCGGAGAACCCGGGCTGACGCTTTTTGCTGGGTACCTGGACGATCCCGACACCACGGCGGCCTCGTTTACCGCCGATGGCTGGTTCCGCACCGGTGACCGGGCCCGCGTCGATGACAACGGGCGCCACTACTTCGATGGCCGCCATTCCGACGTGCTCAAGGTGGCCGGCGAGAACGTGTCCATTGTCGAGGTGGAGTCGGTGCTGGCCTCCCATCCCGCAGTGCTGGAGGCGGCGGTGGTGGGCGCACCAGATCCGGTGCGCGACGAGGTGCCGGTGGCCTTCGTGGTTCCCGCCGATCCAACCAGTCCTCCGACAACCGACGACTTGACTTCGTGGTGCCTGGAGCGACTGGCGAAGGCCAAGCAGCCACGCTCGTATACGTTCCTAGATGAGCTGCCGCGTACCAGCGTCGGCAAAATCCGGAAATTCCTGCTCAAGTAGGCTTGCGATCGTATGACAATGCTCACCGGCGATCTGCTGGACTCGTTTGAGGCTTCCATCACCGATGTGGCCACTGCGGTGACC
>VYDF01000030.1 GCA_009843565.1 Acidimicrobiia bacterium
GGCCAAGCCCGGCGACCGATCCGATCCCCGGCGGCGACCTGCCATCGAACCTCGATGCCCTTGCCGCGTCGGTGGCCGCCGCCGCAGGGCTTGAGAGGCCGCTGGCTGACCGGCTGGTGCGGCTCTACGGCAGCGAGACCTCCCAGGTGCTGGCCTTGGGCCCCCAGCCCATCGTCCCCGGTGGGCGGGTGGTGGCCGGCGAGGTCGAATGGGCGGTGCAGGTCGAGGGTGCGCTGACCCTCGAAGACCTGATTTATCGACGTACCCGGGCCGCCTGGTTCTCGCCGGGCGAGCGAGACGACCTGCTCGCCCCGACAGCTTCGCTGATGGGCGATCTGCTGGGGTGGGACGACGCCCGCACCGCCGCAGAGATCGATGCCGTTCGAGTCCGCTACGACAGTGAGCTTCAATTCAAGGTGGACCCCTGATGGCGCTCATCGACGAACTGGCCAATCTGCTGGGCGACAATCTCCTCCTCGACGACGAAGCCCGCCACAGCCGGGCCCGCGACACCTGGCCCCGTTCCGAATTCGACCAGTGGCAAGGCCAGCTCGTGCTTCCGGTGGCGGTGGCGGTGCCGTCAAGTACGGAGCAGTTGGCCGCGACCGTGCAGTTGTGCCGGTTCCACGGCGTGCCGATGATCCCCCGAGGGGCCGGATCGGGGTGCGTGGGCGGCGTACTGGCCTCATCCGACTCGGTGGTGATCAGCACCGAGCGCTTGAGCGGGCTTCGGTGGCTTGACCCGACAGACGGCTTGGCTGCATTCGGATCGGGCACGATGGGGATCGCCGCTGAGAACCGGGTGCGGGAAGACGGCTTCACCATCGGGCACTGGCCCCAGTCAATCGAAGTGTCCTCGGTTGGTGGTTGGATGGCCACCCGGGCGTCGGGCCAGTACTCCACCGCCTACGGCAACATAGAGGACATCGTGTACTCGGTGGAGGCCGTGCTGCCCGACGGCTCGATCTACCAGTCGCGCCCCACTCCCCGGGCGTCGGCAGGGCCTGATCTGCGTGAGCTCCTGTTGGGCAGCGAGGGCACGCTCGGAGTCATCACCGAGGTGACCCTCTCGCTGCGCCCGCTCCCCGAGCCTGGGGTGCGCCAAGCCTTCCACTTCGACAACATGGGTGCGGGGATCGAGGCTGTACGCAGTGTGATTGTCCCCGGCTGGCGCCCTCCAGTGGTGCGCCTCTACGACGCCGTCGAGTCACGCCGCCACTTTCGCAACCACCTGCCCAAGGGCCGCTGCATGGCCATCTTCTTGCACGAGGGACCCCCCGGACACGCTGCGCTGGAAGGTGCCGCAGTAGCCGAGCTGTGCCAGGAAGCCGGAGGAGAGCCGGCCGATTCCGGGGCGGTAGACCACTGGTTCGAGCATCGCAATGCCGTGCCAACCTGGACCGAGCTCTTTGAACAGGGCTTGGTGGCCGACACCATCGAGGTGGCCACCGGCTGGGGTCGCCTCGACCAGCTCTACACCGCGGTTATCGAAGCCATCAGCGCAGTGCCCACGGTGATCGCCGCCACCGCCCACACATCACACGCCTACCAATCCGGGGCCAACCTCTACTTCACCTTCGCCGCTCAGCCATCTGATCCCGACCAGTACCAGTCGGTCTACGACGCCTGTTGGTCCGCGGCCATGCAGGCGGCCACTGACTGCGGTGCCGGCATCTCCCACCATCACGGCATCGGCCGCGTCCGCCGCCCCTGGCTGACCGACGAGCTCGGCAACGCCGGCGTCGGGGTTCTGCGCGCCGTCAAGTCAGCCCTCGACCCCCAGAACCTCATGAACCCCGGGGTGTTGATTCCAGACTGACGGCTGGCCGTCTAGGGGGCTCGCAGCATGGCCACGCCCATGCACCGTCCCGCCGCGCCGGACTGACCGCGATGCGAGAAGAAGCGCTGGGCGTCCAGGGTGTCCATTCGGGAGTCTTCAATGTTCTTGAGCCACACTCCGGCATCCAACAGCTGCTGTTTGACCATGTACGGGATGTCCAAGTGCGGCTTTTCCCCGGCGTCGTAGAGCACCACCGGTTGCTGGTGGAACTCTCCCTCGGCCTGCATGGCCTCGTTCATGGAGACCTCGAGGGAGAGCGGTTGAAGGCACGGCCCGATTCCAACCCGGATATCTCGCGGCCGACAACCGAGCTCCCGAGCCATGGACTCGACTGCCTTCTGGGCGATTCGCCCGATAGCCCCTCGCCATCCCACATGCACGACGCCGATGGCCGGTTGTGCCGGGTCGTAGAGCACCACCGGGGCACAGTCGGCAACCAGGACGGCCAAAGGGATCATCGGCGTGCTCGTTACCAGCGCATCACAGGCGGCCACCCCGGACTCTGATGAGTCGGCGCCCCGGCCTCTGTCGTGCTCGCTGACAACTTTGACCCGAACCCCATGCACTTGACGGGGAATCACTAGGTCCCGGAAGTCGAAACCCAGGTCGTCGGCTGCGATCTTGCGGTTGGCGATGACTCGTGCTGGGTCGTCCCCCACCTCAAAGCTCAGGTTGAGGCTGGCCAGTTCGCCCGTGCTCACACCACCTTCACGGCCCGTGGCCGCGGCCAAGGCCTGGTCACCGTCGAAGCTGAAGCGAACCGAATCCATGCATGTCCCTCAATGCGAACCAGTCAGTGTCTCTCCGCCGGAAATGTCCACCACCCGGCGCTCGGTGACGATGGCCGTGATGAGCTCGGCCCGAGTGACGTCGAACGCAGGATTGATCACTTGGGTGTCAGGCGGAGCCGTACCCTCAAGCGGGTAGGAGACTACTTCGCGGGCCCCTCGATCCTCGATCGGGATTGAGGCGCCCGAGGTTGTTTCGAGGTCGATGGTCGATTCTGGAGCCACCACCACAAATGGAACGCCAGCATCGGCGGCGGCGAGGGCAAGGCCGAACGTACCTATCTTGTTGGCGGTGTCGGCGTTGGCGGCGATCCGGTCGGCGCCGGTCAAGACAACGTCGACAAGGCCGCTGGCCAGCACCGAAGCAGCCGCGCTGTCGACGATGAGCCGGTGCGGAGCGTTCATCTGGGCGAGTTCCCATGCCGTCAGCCGGGCGCCTTGCAGCAGTGGCCGGGTCTCCAGCGCGACAACCTCCTCCAACAGGCCCCGCTTGTGAAGCTCCTCGGCGACCGCCAGCGCCGTGCCGCCCTCCACGGCGGCGAGCGCTCCTGTATTGCAGATCGTCATCACCGTCAGCGGCCGGCCATCCACGAACTGCGCCGCGAGATCGGCGCCTCGCCTTGCCATCCCGCGAGATGCCGCGATCTCTTCATCCTGGACCTCAAAGGCCGCGTTGAGCACCGCGTCGAAGCCCTGGGGAGCGAATCCGGCGATGCGGCGGACCATACGCGCGAGGTTCACCGCCGTGGGTCGAGCACTCTCCAAGTCGTTGACCAAGGCCTCCAGTTTTGCGGGATCACCTGCCGACTCGCGGTAGGCAAGCGCAACGCCGAAACCGCCCACGACTCCCAGTGCGGGAGCCCCCCGAACGGAGAGCCGTTCAATGGCCGCCACCACGTCGGCAACTGTGGTGAGGCGAAGTACTTCAACCGCGCCAGGAAGCAAGGTCTGGTCGATGACCTCCACCGCGTCTTCAACCCAATCCACCGTACGCGTCAAGACCATGCCTCCATTTGTCTGACAACTATGGCCAAGGTACTCGCATAGCCACGGCTATCTCAACCCCGATATTCGGTGGCTCACAGGGTGAGCTGCTTCACACTGGATGTTGACAGTGCATCAGGTGGACGCCTAATTTGTCTGACAACTAGACACAGTGGGTGGGTCACGAGGGTCTCATGGAGAACAGATGGACGTCGGCGAGCGCTGACGGCGAACACAGCGACGACCTTGATGCATGTGTTCACGGCTCTCAGCTGCTGGGCAGCGATCCTGCTCTCGTTTTGCATGGTGGCGGGAACACATCCGTCAAACAGCCGTTTCATGATCTCACGGGCCAGGAAATTGACGCGCTCTACGTAAAGGGATCGGGTTGGGATCTGGCCACGATCGAGCGAGCGGGCTTCGCCCCCCTCCGCCACGCTCGCCTCCTCGAGTTGCTTGCCCTCGACTCGCTAAGCGACGTGGACATGATGCGAGAGCTCTCGGCCGCGTGCCTGGACCCCGCGGCCCCCGCGCCATCGGTTGAGACGCTCCTCCATGCCCTGATTCCCCACAAGGCAGTGCAACACAGCCACGCCGATGTGATCGTCACCCTCACCAACACCGCCGAAGGGGAGGCCAGGGTCAGGGACGTCTACGGGCCGGACGTGCTCATCATCCCGTACGTCATGCCGGGCTTCGACCTCGCAAAGGTCGTGTCCCAGATGTGGGATGACAACCGCTACTCCGGGATGGTCCTGCTCAACCACGGTCTGTTCACCTTTGCCGACACAACGATAGAGGCGTACGAGCGCCATGTAGAGCTCATCTCCCGCGCCGAAGCATGGCTCGATGAACGCGCACCAATGGCGGCGCCGACATCCGAACCGCCACCTCCGTGCAGCTGCCTTCGCCTCGCTGAACTTCGCCGGCAACTCTCAGAGGTCGCCGGAAAGCCGCTCATCGTGGGGCGACACTGGACGCCGCAAGTCGCCCGCTTTGTGGCTCGACCTGACCTTGAGAGCCTGGCCAACCGGGGCCCATTGACTCCGGACCATGTGTTGAGAACGAAGCGAACAGCAGTGGTCGGCACAGACATCGACGCCTATGCAGAGGATTACCGGGGCTACTTCAGCGACAACGCAGACCGCTCCGAGGAACAACTCAAGATGCTGGACCCCGCGCCCCGGGTCCTGGTCGACCCCGAAATCGGCCTTCTCGGTATTGGCGAGACCGCCAAGGCATCGGCCATCTCCGCTGAGAT
>VYDF01000023.1 GCA_009843565.1 Acidimicrobiia bacterium
GGCCCCGGCCGAAAGGCCGGGGCCTCCCCGCGTCTCCCCACATGCTCCCCGCGTCTCCCCCACATGTCAGCTCGGGGGCATAGACCGAGTTATCCACAGCCCGCTAGGCTTGCCCAAGGGATCCATCCAGGAAGGCCGCCATGATCCAGCTACTGAACAAGCAACGCTCGGGCTGGGCAGTGCTCGCCACGGCTGCGCTAGTCGCCGCTCTCCTAGCCGCCGGAGCCAATCCTGCCGCGGCTGTGACCGACAGGGCCGACCACACTACTCGGCTGTCGGCCTGCGTGGGTGACGCCGCTGCGGACCAGATGTTCACCGACGTGTCCCCGGGCCATGTGTTCGGCGGTGCCATCAACTGTATCGCCTACTACGAGATCACCCAGGGCACCGGCGACGGCACAACGTACTCTCCGAACCGGGATGTCACCCGTGCTCAGATGGCCGTCTTCGTAGCGCGTGCCGCAGGGAAGGCCGGCGTTGAGTTCGGCGACGTCGGCGAGGACCGGTTCAGCGACATCGGCGAGACCTGGCAGGAAGCCCGGGACGCGATCAACCGGCTCGCCTCCGAAGGGATGATCCCGTCGGGCGGCACCTTCAGGCCCGGCGACGCGATCACCCGGGCCGAGATGGCAACGTTCCTGATCGGGTTGCTCTCCAAGGCAACCAACAAGGTCTCGGTCGACGCCGGAGGACGCGTCCTGTTGACCACAGGTTCAGTCACCGCCGAGGCCGACGACTACTTCGCTGACGTTCATGCTGCAGTCTCCGATCCGGCCATCCGCAGCGCTATCAGCTCCCTGTACGAGCTCGGAGTCACCTACGGCACCGGTCCGACCCCTCTCACCGGTGACGGCCAGCCCGGACTCGATCTCCTCTATTCCCCCAACGGCACGGTGGATCGCGGCCAGATGGCCGCCTTCATCACACGTACCCTGTCGCACACGGGCCTCCGTCCCCGCGGCGTCTCCGCTCAATACGACGGCGCCGAGGTGGTGGTGTCGGTTCGCGATGCGAGCCTGAGGCCGATCGCCGAAGCAACTGTTGACGTGTTCTGGTCACCGATAGCCGACACAGGCGGAGTCTTCGCGGATGACGGGACTTGCGACAGGGCCATCAAGGCCGATCAATCGGCGGGCCTCTGCGAGATCGACGAGACGGATCCCGTGACTGGGAGCGACGGTGATGCCACCGTGGCGGTTGCCGGACTCCGCCGGATCCCACAGGGTGGCGCCCATGTATGGGCTTGGACCGGCCAGCTAGACGAGACGGTCGGCCGCGGCACCGAGTTGTACCGGTTTGAGGTCGCCGAGGATGCCGATTCCGGCGTCGCCTCCGAAACGCTGGTCACGACCTCGCTCAGAGGCAGCAGGGCACGCTTCGGTTCATCGGTGAATTACACCCTCCAGTTGCGTGATGTCGTCGGCAACGTCACCCATGGCGTCGACGGAACGTTCCCCGCTCAGTGGGTTCTGAACGTGCGCACCGTTGACAGCAGCGGCAGCATTACGGATCTCCCGACTCGCCGGCTCGAATCCGACAACAGCGGCGAGGCGGAGTTCCGGATCAGGGTGAACGATCCAGATCTCGACAGCTTGGGAAACGTGACCGCGACGTACGAACTGATCGCGGCCGAAAACGCCCCGCCCGAGTACGCCACCACCTATGCCGACGGAAGTCCAGCGGCTACAGGCACAGTAGTTTTCAGTGATGCGCCCGGCAGCCTTGCCGAGGCAACGGTGACCATCGAAACGCGCGACTACGTCTACGTCTCAGGTCGCAGAGTATTCAACTTTGCAGCCGTCACCGTGCTCGACCAGTACGGGTCCCCGATACAGAATGCCGTGGTCAAGCTTGAGACCAACTTGTCAACCTCGTCGTCGCTTGAGGACCAGGAGGACGAGGACTTCCCGGTCGACCGTCGCGGCTCACACCGGTTCGCCTACGAGTACACCGGGTCCGGCGGTGAGGTGGAGACCCTGACGGCCTCTTACGGTTCCGCAACCGCCAACCAGTCGGGCGGGACCGCGACGGTGTACTGGGCCTTTGACGCTGATCGGAGAGGCAGCGGCAACGTTGTGGCTGGCGATATCGACCGGAGGCAGGTTGTGGTCAACCATGCCACCGACGGTCCCGTGATGTTGGTCTACGACAGCAACGATCGGTTCAATCTACGTGGCCTGCCTACCACCCTGACTGTCTTCGAGACCGAGCTCGCCGCTCAACTCAGACGGAACAACCAAGTCCTGCTGACGTGGAGCGACTACAGGGCCGGCCGGGAAGACCCTGTCACGGAATACTCACTGGGCTAGCGCCCAAACCCTTCCGTGCCACACGACGCTGTGTGTCGGAGGTCACCCCTGCCGCATGGGCTGTGTGGCTAGGCTGGTTCTCCCAAGCGCTTGAGTGGGAGGGGTCGCCAATGTTCCAGCGATTGAGCAGGCTCAGCAAAGGATGGGCCGTGTTGGCGGCCGGTGCGCTGGTGGCGTCGTTGCTCGCCGTCAACGCGACGAGTGCAACTGCGACGACCGACACGCCCGACGAGAGGAGCAACCTGACCGCCTGCCTCGGCGAGGCCCTGACCGACTGGGGCTTCACCGACGTGCCCGACACCCACGTCTTCCACGACTCCATCAACTGCTTGGCCCATTACGGGATAACCATCGGCACCGGCGACGGCTCCACCTTCTCGCCCGAAGACCCCGTCAAGCGTTGGCAGATGATGCTCTTCCTGGCCCGCGCCCTCGGCCCGGCCAACATCAACCACAGCAGGGCTCGGGCTCAGAATTTCACCGACCTCGGCAACCTGAACGATGAGGCCCGCGACGCCATCGATCTGTTGGTCACTAACGGCATTGCCACGCCTGCGTCCAATAGGACCTTTGACCCGGAAGGCATCGTGGATCGTACCGAGATGGCACTGCTGCTAGTCAACTTCCTCGACGCGGCCGGGCCAGTGGTGGACTTCGACACCAACGGCGACATCCTGCTCGACGCCAACGACGACGGCAGCCAGAGCCAGCCCGACGACTATTTCCAGGATGCCCGCGACCTCGTGCCGGTAGCCGCCGACAGGGCGATCAGCGCCGCCTACGAACTCGGCATTACCACCGGCGTCGATCCCACTCCGGCAGCTGGCTCGGCCCAGCCCGGCCTGGACTTGTACTACCGGCCTCGGGGTTCGGTGACTCGCGGGCAGATGGCCGCGTTCATCATCCGTTCGCTGGCCCACACCCTGGCCCGGCCGACAGGGCTCAGCGCCCAGTACGACGGCAGCGAGATCAGGGTCTCGGTGCGCGAGGACGACTTCGAGCCGGTGGTCGACGCTCCCATCGACATGTTCTTCATCGAGACCGAGGACGCCAACCGGGCGTTCACGTCGCGCGGTGACTGTTCCGACGTCGATTTCGTCGACGGCACCTATCTGTGCGAGATCGATTTCTCCGACCCGACCACCGACGACGACGGTGAGGTCTCACTTACCGTTCCTCAACTTATTCTGGACGGCACCGACACCACGGTATGGGTCTGGACCGGCCGCGAGGGTGACGAGTTTGACCGGCGCATGGCAACTCGTCGAGGAGGAGCTGATCGAGGCGACCGGCACCGTCGATGGCGACATTGACGACGCGGGTGAGAGCCTCTGGACTAGGACTAGCCCGAGAACGGTGAGGTCTGACTCGAGCGGTCGAATCAGGTTCTCGATGTCGGTCTCGGATCCCATCCGTGGCACTACGGGGCAGTCGCGCACCCGCACCTTCAAGCTGCTCCCGGGAACGAACGCGCCAACCGCCCTGGATGTCGACGAGAGTCTCAATATGAGTACCGGTAGAAGCGACGGTCAGGTCTACTACTTGGAGTTCAGCGACGCCCCGAGTGACCTGAACCGGGCCGTGGTGAGACTGACCTTGTCCAATCCCTATTTGAACGCGCCCTCCGGCACGACCCGTAACCGCGTGACCGTGTCCGTGTTCGACGAGTACGGCCTAGCGGTCTCGGCCGCTCGGGCCACACTTACCAGCGACAAGTCCACGTCGCTCAACCTATCCGCCACGATCGGCCGAGGCGGAACCCGTTCCTTCTCCTACGACTATTCGGGTATCGGCCGGGGCGAGGTGGAGAAACTGACGGTCGTTGTGGATCCCGACGGTTCGGGTACCACCTACAGCAATCTGCAGGGGGTAGATGAGTACATGTTCTGGCCCGAGTTGACCGCGACACGCGACACAACCAAAGCGAAGGCCATCCTGTTCGGCAACACCGGTCGCAACGAGATCATTGTCGACATAGAAGATGACCTCGCGGATACCGCTTGGCCCATAGGCACCGATGCCGCTAATCCGGACACTGTGCCCGAGAGAGTGCTGTACGACACCAACGACCGGTTCGACGTGCAGGGTCCCAGCGACACCGCGCCGAGGCCGGTGCGCTCGGTCGAAGAGTTCGAGAAGGCGCTGGCCGAGTTCCTCGTCAATACGCCTGATGGCGACGCTGGCACGGGTGCCTGTCTGTCGTGGTCTGACTACGACCCGGGACGGACGCGGTTCACAGCTGAGTTCAGACTGTGGCGGCTTGCCCAAGGGCAAACCTGCGACGGCCTATCTATCTGACGCTCGCCCTCGCCATCGGCTTCGACCCTCGCTAGCGCCTGGGCCATCTCCCGCTGGTTGACCGCTAGCGGGATCTAGCTGTGGTCGACAGGCTGCCCACTCACGGATCGATGATGTGGATGAAGTTGTCGGGCCAGCCGAGCGGTTCGCACTCTTCTGGCTGCGGTTTACAGACGACTGCGGGACGGAGGTTCCATGTAGCCCTATCGCGCTCGTCGGTCGACTTGTCGGCGTTCCCGTCGGAAATGCCGATGGCCACGATGG
>VYDF01000138.1 GCA_009843565.1 Acidimicrobiia bacterium
CCACCGCCCATGGTTTCGACCGGATCTTCGCCCACGGGATGCTCACCATGGGCATCACCGGACAGGCCCTGGTGGCGGTATTCGGCCCTGAGGGGCTGGACCGCTACGCCGCCGATTTCCTAAAGCCGGTGTGGCCGGGGGACACCCTCACTGCCGAGCTTGAGGTCACTGCGATCAATGCTGACGGCAGCGTGGAGGTGGACATCTCAACCACCGATCAGCATGGCACCCAGGTGTTGCGGGGAACAGCCGCTGGGAGGCTGGCCGGGGAGTAAGCGGGATCAGGCGAGCAGCTCTTGGAGCCGCTCTACCGGATTGCCGGAGGTGACCAGAGCCTCGCCTACTAGGGCAGCGTCGTAACCGGCGTCTCGCACTTCAGACATGGTGGTTCCCCCGGGCACGGCGATGCCCGACTCGGCCACCTTCACCACACGGTCGGGCAGCAGCGGCGCCAATCGCGCTGCTCGTTGGTAGTCCATGGTGAACGCCTGGCTCTTGGGCTTTTCTCGCTGGTTGACCCCGATGATGTCGGCCCCGGCTTCAAGGGCAACGCCTAGCTCGCCCTCCGACTTCACCTCGGTGAGCACGTCCATGCCCAGCGACAAGGACAGCTCGTGAAGCTCGGCCAGTTGGGCACCGGTTAGATCGGCGACGATGAGCAGCAGGGCATCGGCCCCCATGGCGTGGGACTCGTGTACGTCTTCGACGGTGATGATGAAGTCCTTGCGCAGAACGGGCAACCCAGAGGCTTTGGCCGCAGCGGCCAAGTCGTCGCCGCTGCCCCCGAACATGGCTTCGTTGGTGAGCACCGACAGGCAGGATGCCCCGCCGTCGCGATAGGCCGCGGCCATCTCGGCGGGGTCGAGGTCGGCGTTGAGATCGCCCCGAGACGGGGACCGGCGCTTGATCTCGGCGATGACGGCGACGTCGTCGCCAGCCAAGAGGGCCTGCTTGAAACGTCCGGCCCGGCTGGCCCTCTCATCGGATCCCATGTGTCGGATGATACGGGGGAGTTCCGTCGTCGGAGAAAGCAGAAACGGGTGGCTAGGTGACCGCGGGAATGACTTCGGCAGCGAACAGCTCGAGCGTTTCGGGAGCCGCGAAGTCGGAGAACTGGAGCACGAATTGCTCGGCGCCCATCTCCCGGTCGGCTTTCAGGCCCTCGGCCACCTCGTCGGGAGTTCCTGCCACAAGGGCCCAGTCGCCAAACCGGCGCTGGGCGGTGGCCACCACCTCGTCGCGGGCAGCCGTCGAAGGGGCCAAGCCGATGGCCCGCTGCACCGACAAGCGGGCGTTGCCGGCCAAGGGAATCAGCTCGTCGAGCTCGTGCATCCCGTACACCGGGCAGTTCCACCAGTCGGCGAAATCCCGCACCAGCGGCATGGTGAGCTTGCGGCCAGCACCGCCGATCAAGATCGGGATGTGGCCGTTCAGCGGGGTGGGCTGCTGCTGGGCGTTCTCCATCTGGAAGAACCGGCCCTGGTAGTTCACCGGCTCGCCGGTGAGCAGGGCCTGCACTACTTCCAACGTCTCACGCAGTCGGGCGGCCCGCACCGCGGGCGGCTCATCGCCGAGGCCGAAACGCTCCAACTCATCGGGCACCGAACCCCAGCCGATGCCCAGGTCGAAGCGACCGCCGCTGAAATGGTCGACACTGACGATCATCTTGGCCAACAGCGCCGGATGCCGGAACTGCCCGCACAAAACCATGTGCCCGACTCGCACCCGCTCGGTCCATGCCGCCACCGCAGTCGCCATCACGAAGGCGTCGTACATCGGGGCCGCCGGCAACAGTGGCGGGTTGAGATGATCCATCAGATCGATCTTGTGAAACCCGCACGCCTCCGCAGCCCGCACCCGCTCCTCGATGGTGCCCATGTCCATCCGCATCTGGGGCATGAACACGCTGAATTGCGGGGTGCTGGTCATTTCAGGATCCCTTTCCCAGGCCGCGGCGCTGCATATCGTCGGTGTCAACGGCCCAGTTGCGCATGGCCTCTTCCTCGACGTCTTTGGCCTCGGCGAAGCTAAGGCCGTCGGTGTCATCGTAGATCTGCATGGTGGCCGCGGTGGCCGGCGTGGTGGCGGCCACGATCTGGGCGGCTAGGTCCCGAGCATGGGGTAGCAACTCGTCGTGGGGGACCACGTGGTTGACCAATCCGATACGGAGGGCTTCTTCGGCATAGACGAAGCGGGCTGAGGCCGTCATCTCCTTGGCCATGCGCTTGCCCACCGCTCGGGGCAATAAGGCGGTCATGCCCCAGGCGGCGATCACCCCGATTTTGGCGTGGGTGTCGGCGAATCGTGCTTGATCGGAGGCCACAATGAAGTCACAGCTCAGGGCGATCTCTAGGCCGCCGGTAACGCAGGTTCCGTTCACCGCGCAGATCAAAGGCTTGGCGGTGTCCCGACAGGCCTGGGCCGGGTCCTCGGCTTGCCGCTTGTTGCCGTCGGGGGTTTCTGAGACCCCGTCGGCGGCCACCTCACGCAGGTCCACGCCGCCGGTGAACACCGGGTCGGCCCCGGTCAAGATGATGGCGTCAACTCCGTCGTCGGCGTCGCTGGCCCGCAACGCGGCGCACAGGTCATTGCGCATCCGCTTGGTCATGGCATTGCGGGCTTCGGGTCGGTTCAAAGTGATGGTGGTGATGCGATCGCTGACCTCGATGAGCAGGCGCTGGTCTTCGGGGGTAATGGCTTTGTCGGCCATGTTTTCGACAGTCAGCCTTCGCAGTCGATCACGCCCACGGCCTGCTGGCGCAGCCAGTGATCGGCCAGCACCAGCAGCACCTGGGCCTCCACCATCGGCACCGCGCGGGGCAGCACACACGGATCGTGGCGGCCCCGGGCGGCCAGGGTGACCGGGTTGTTGTCGTGGTCCACCGTCTCCTGGGCCGACGCGATGGTGGCGGTGGGCTTGAACCCCACTCGAATCACGATGTCCTCACCGTTGCTGATGCCCCCCTGCACTCCGCCGCTGCGGTTGGAAGCAGTGCGGGGACGGCCGTCGGGACCAGGGGTGAACGGGTCGTTGTGCTCCCGGCCGGTCATGGTCACCCCGGCGAAGCCCGAGCCGATCTCGAACCCCTTGGCCGCGGGCAGCGACAAGGCGGCCTTGGCCAAATCGGCGTCCAGCTTGTCGAACACCGGTTCGCCCAGGCCGGGGGGCACCCTTCGGGCCACGCATTCGACAATCCCGCCCAGGGAGTTGCCGTCGCGGCGAGCCGCCTCGATGGCCTCGGTCATGGCCTCCGCATGCTCAGGAGACGGGCAGCGAGTGGCGTCGGCCTCCACATCAGCCAAGGTCACCGCCGCGAGGTCGACATCAGCAGTGATGGTGCCCACCTGGTGGACCCAGGCCAACACCTCGATGTCAGCCGCAGTGGCCAAGAGCTGGCGGGCGATGGCTCCGGCCGCCACTCGGCCAATGGTCTCCCGGGCGCTGGCCCGCCCCCCGCCCTGCCAGTTGCGGATGCCGTACTTGGCCTCGGTGGTGTAGTCGGCGTGGGAGGGGCGGTACATGTCCTTGAAGTCTTCGTAGGCGTTGGGCCGGGCATCGGTGTTGCCCACCAGCATGGCGATGGGCGATCCCAGCGTCCGGCCCTCAAACAACCCCGAGAGAATCGTCACCTTGTCGGCCTCGTCCCGCAGGGTTGTGAGCCGGCTCTGTCCTGGACGCCTCCGATCGAGATCGCGCTGGATCATCTCCTCATTCAGCGGCAGCCGGGGCGGGCAGCCGTCCACCACCGCGCCAATGCCGCCGCCATGGGACTCCCCAAACGTCGTAACCCGGAACAACTGCCCGGTCGAACTGCTCATTGCGACACAACGGCAGGGAGGTCGATCGAAGCAATCGGAGCCTCATCGGCGTCGGGATCGCTCACCACGATCACCTCGGGAGAAGCGCCGCTCTCCGCGGCGGCCTCTGCGATCAACGAGGTCAACTCTTCAAGGGTGTCAGCCCCCGCGTAGTAGGAGAATTCGCCCATTTCGCCTTCCGCGCACCACGCAGGACCTCTGTCTGGGTTCTGGTAGGCCTTTATCCTGGACATTTTCACCCTTCTGCCAAAGCTCAGAGTAGCGCGTCGATTTCGGCATCAGACAGACCCGCGTCCTCGACGAGCAACTTCCGTAGAAGCCTCGGTGACAATTCTCGTCCCTTGTGCATCGGCAAGCAGATTGATTTTCTACCCTCTGCTCGCAGCCAAACGTGAGATCCCTTTCCCAGTTCGGGAACTTCCCGTTATCCGATCTTGTGCAACAGGCGCAGCACTTTCGTGACTTTGAGGGCGGGAAATCGTGAAGCTGGTCTAGAGATTTGGCGAGAATATGTTGATAATTACTGAAACGCTAACACTTTCTCTGATTATCGCGAGCCACACGCCTCTGTGCCAGCATTGGATGATGGACTTGGGACTATCGGGCAAGGCTGCACTGGTTACGGGGAGCTATCGGGGGACGGGGAGTGGGATCGCCCGGGTGCTGGCTGCGGAAGGCGCTGAGGTGGTGGTTCATGGCTTTGAAGAGGGGCAGGCCGACTGGCTGGCCGATGAGCTGGGGCCGCCGGTCCGGGCGGTGTGGGGAGACATCTGCACCGATGAGGGGGCGGAGGCGGTGGCTGAACAGTGCGGCCCGGTCGGCATCTTGGTCAACAACTACGGGGTAGCCGTGGGCGGCACCTGGGGGGACGACGGCACCGACGTGTGGGTCGACGCCTACAACCGCAACGTGCTGAGCGCAGTGCGGATGACCCGGCTGATGGTTCCCGCCATGATGGAACGGGATTGGGGGCGGATCGTGCTGGTG
>VYDF01000255.1:0-16220 GCA_009843565.1 Acidimicrobiia bacterium
TCCCCGAAGGCTCGATCGACACTTCTTGGGAACCGACTCCAGACAGGTTGCAACCGCTTGAGATTATTGATGGCCAACATCGCCTTTTTGCGTTTTCCGAAGGTGATGAACTAGGCGATGACTTTGAACTTCCTGTAGTAGTTTTTGACGATTTAGACATCAGTTGGCAAGCGTATCTCTTCTGGTCGATCAATGTCACCCCTAAGCGGATCAACCCATCCATGGCCTACGACTTGTATCCGCTATTGCGGACCGTTGATTGGCTAGAACGCGTCGAAGGGCCAATGGCCTATCGAGAAACACGAGCGCAAGAATTGACCGAAGCATTGTGGAGCTATCCTGACAGTCCTTGGTGTCAACGCATTGGAATGCTTGGACGCGAGCGGGGCAAAGTGACACAAGCAGCGTTTGTGAGATCATTAACTCTTAGTTTCGTCCGCGGTTGGGCTGGATCCCGCCGAAAGGGTATCGGTGGATTCTTCGGAACTGAACGATCTCAAGAAAGAACCGACGTTCTGCGCTGGACCCGCGCCCAGCAAGCGGCATATCTTATCGCCCTTTGGTCAAGTTTAGAAGATTCCATTAGAGAATCTGACCTAGAGTGGGTTATACACTTGCGTGAACATACGCCAGAGTTAGAAGAAGGAGATTCCCTAGATCCAGCATTCGCCGGTCGATTCTCAATGCTCTCAACCGATCAAGGGGTTAGAGGTTTCTTGCAAGTGTGCAACGACATGTCCTATCATAATCGAAACGACATCGAATTCGGCAGTTGGCAGCGATCAAGTTTGGCAGAGGCAACCGACTTCGAAGAAGTAAGCGCTGCATTGGATAGCTTGCGCAAGGAAACGAGTATCTACGGATTCATTAACGATCTCGCCAGCGATATATCTACGTTCGATTGGCGATCAGCGGTTACGCCGGAATTGCCACAGAGTGTAGAGATATTCCAGAGCCGATACCGGAGTGGCAGTGGTTACAAGCAGGTACGTCTTCAATTGCTGCTTCATTTATGTGCTAATGGCAGTCCGAGTATTTCATCTAGCGCAATTTCAGTCGCCGAAGCACTCGGTTACGACCAGGAATAATGCTAGATGATACGCCGTATCGCCGATAAGGCAGCAGACTTGGTCAATGCCGCGTCGCCAATCGCGTCTGAAATCTCCCTAAGTTCTGCCGCCAAGAGCATGCGCAACGCAGGACGTTGGCTAGACCAACGAAATTCATACGGACGCCAAGATATGATCAACGTACTTAAGAACAAGGACATCGACGCGAAACGCCTTGGCGAGTACATTGCATGCTCCGCGCCGTTACATTTGTCCGACGGGTGGAATTATCTTTCCAGAGCATTCGAAGCAGCGTTGAGAGGGGACCGTAGTTCTTCGTACCACTTGGCATACTACGCCGAACTTCGTGCGGCGATGTCGCTGCTTGCCACAGAGGGAATAGGCATTTTCGATCGCCAACATATAGCAATTGATGCCCAGATGCTGACTACACAATTCCAGGACAGCACTCATCAAGCAACATGGAAATTGCTAAAGGCGTGGTCAGAAAGGACAGATAGTGCGGTCCGTTTTCTCGACTCCATTATGCTGGAAAGCCGTTCTTTATCGGAATGGCTCGAGGCAGCAGGAGTTGTTGAGCCTTCACGGAGTTTGGTCGCAAGGGAATGGCTTCTGTCATGGAGCGTTGATTTGGAACTGTTTTCGAAGGATCAGTCGCGTCGAAACGAGATGAGCTATCGACCGACTCGAATTCGTTCACACGCGCTCACGCCAGTAAACCCGGACGTAGAACTAGTGGATCCTCTCTACAACTCATGGGCCGAACTCCGGCCAACGATCGCAGGAGCCGAGGCAGCGTTGGACGTATCGCTTCTTAGGCGGGCGTTGCTGTTCGCTATGAGGAAAGGCCTCTGCACCCATCGAAAGCTCGATCGTGCGCTAGCATCCTTTTCTCAACTCGAACCCCCTCTATCCCCTCTTACTTCCGAAGAGCTGGAAACTGAGAGTGAGAGCGCAAAGGCAATCTTTGAAGCAGCGCAACGCAATAGAGCCAAGGAGACAACAGTCACTCCTATACTCGCGCGTGCCCTCTTGATGCTGAGACTCGCGTCTGCTAGTACTTCATCGCTACTTAAGGCTGCACAGATATCGAAATCAGACCTTGAGTTCTGGTGGGCACCACTGGGAACGGACTTGGGTTTCTGGGATGCTGCAGACGATATCGACTTATTTTCAGATCTCTGGGCTGATGTACAAGAGGCTCATGAGACCGCCGAGAAATGCATATTGGAGCTTTCGGGGAATCACTCAATGAGATCCGTCGCGGGCTGCCTTACCAGCAAGGCTTCTTTGACACAATTTTCGCGAACCCCAATGTGGCTTTTGGGTCTCGACTAGGCATTGAATTCGACTGGAGTATCCCACTCGCCGCTTCGGCCGTATGCACCGGGGATCTAGATAATGGCCGAGGACCTGCTGCTGGTGCGCCTTGAGGGTATCCCGGTCGAAGCGTCAAGGAGTGGGGCGCAAGCCGACACGCTCAAGGACCGTTTCAGATCAGTGATTGACGCGTGCGTGTTACTCCGTCCACCTGCGACGAGACCAACGACTTTGATTTGCGCGGCGGAAACGTGGACCCTCCGGCCAATCGCTGCTGATCACCAAACGTTGCTACTTGTCTTTGCGGCTAAGTATCGCCAGGGTCGGGGCGCATCCACACGTTTGCGGGTGTGCGCCTCGACTCCGGCGAGTCATTTGTCTACCCGTTTGTGGGTCGTTGCTTTCAACAATCAACGGCAGCATCAATCTACTAACACGCCTACCCGAAACCTAGGGTTCCCCATAACCTGCGCACTTCCCGGGGAAGGTCGAACTACTACCTCGTCTGTGTGCCCGGATAGGCCCTATGGAGAACTTTGTCAACTCCCCTTCGAGGTGCCTCGCTCGATCGCTTCCAGTAGCCGGTACACACCTGAAGACGGGTTGTCCCTTGGAAACGATTTTCCATTTTTGGCGTGACTATCGCTCAGATCTCGGGCATTCTGCACAGCCCTGTCCCGCAACGGCATGTATCGCTGGCCGTCTACCTCTTTTCCAGTACTGCCGTCGCGCCGTTGTCGCAAGCGAACTGCTTCATCGCTGGAGAGCCATGCATTGTGCTTGTCGAAATGCAATGCCAGCCAAATCTCGAAGCACGGGTTCGACACCGCAATTTCGATCCCGTTGTTCCTTGCCCGCGCTAACGCCTGGGCAAGGTTTGGGTGTGGTTGTGGCGCCTCCACGTCGAAGAGGCACCAAACCTCGTCAACTTCCTCAATTTGCTCCTTGACCTCGATTGCGGCCTCGACCAGCGGCAGCGGCACCTTCCCAGAACGAGCCCTGTCGACCCTGATCTCAACCGAAGCCACTTCATTGACTTCCCGAAGGCTCCGGAGGGCGTAGAGGTATTCGGGCTCAGTAACGGCACCCTCACACAAGACCAGGAATGTCCGCTTCGTCCGGCGCGTACCTCTTCGCCGCTTGAGGCCGTTTCCACGCCCGCTCTGGCGCTTTGCCATCAGGCGCTGTGACCAGCGAGGCCGAGGGCACGGCGAACGGTGAACTGGTCGACCTTGGGTACCGCCCCAAACCGTCCTTGCATATAGGCCCGCTCAAGGTTGACCGACTTGCGGACCCGCTCACCTCCGTATTCGGCAAGCGCCAGCAGCTGAGTCATTCCGTCGGCGTCCTTTTCGGTGAGCCAGACCTCGTCTCGATTCAAGTGGTCGAGCAGCGAAACATCGTGCGTAGTGAAAATGAGCTGCGCACCGCGCGGATTTGTCTCGGGGTCATGGAACAGTCCGACAAGCTGTGCCAATAGCTTCGGGTGCAGGCTGGCATCTATCTCGTCGTGAATCAGGACTCCGCCGCGCTCCAGCAACGTCAGAACCGGCCCGATCAGCCCGAACCAGGTCCGGGTGCCGACCGATTCTTGATTGAGCGGGAAACCGACTGCCTCGCCTTCTGGCGAATGCACAAATCGAATCTCGCGTGACGGCTCTTCATCGTCTCCTTCGAAGGATTGGATGAACTCGACTCCGACGATACCTGGGTCAGCCAATTGCAGCATCTGCAGAGGATCCGCATGGCTCCCGCGCAGCTCTGCAATCGGCAGCGTAGGACTGAAATACTCCTCTTCGAAACGCTGCTTCGACGAATACCTCACCTGCTGAAGAAGACCGTATGGAATCAGCGGCCGAATGGGACGCCTCAGCCCCCTGAACTGCATGCTGGCCAAGGCACGAGCGACCCGACCCAAATTCGAGCGATCTAGCCGCCTCGCTGCCGATAGCGCAAGGGTGGTTGGGGTAAGTAATTCACGGACCCCCCCAGCGGCCTCATATCCCTCGCGAAATCGGATCTTCGAACCCTCGCGCTCAAATAGCATCCGCCTTCTGCGCTTGGGAAAGCTGAAGAGGCTTTCATATTGCACGTTTGCGTCGACTTCGAGTCGATACTTGTAACGCACCTCGTCCACCATCGCGTCCAATTCGAAAGTTGACTGAGAGCTCGGGCCAGAACCAAATTGGTGCTGGTCGCGAGGGACTTCCTCGTCCCACCCTTGCAGTGATGACCTAACCGCTTCTGACAGCCACGCCAGGGCGTCGAGGAGGTTGGACTTGCCCGACGCATTCGGCCCGTAAATGCCCGCGACGGTCAACACCTGTTCGTTGAGAAGATCGAAACTGCGGGCTGCCGGACGTTCTTTGTCAACGGCGATCATCGACAACTCGACTGGCTCCAAAATGGAGCGATGGTTGGATGCCTCGAATCGTAAGAGCATCTTGCGCCTCCGAACCCTCATCCTACCAGTTTCACCCTCGAATTCGTACAATCTCTACGAAAACGAGCTTGAAAAGCTGGTCTAGTCGCCGGTATACACGGTCGTCCGACCCTAAGGGCGGTTCCCGCAGGCACCTCTATCCATGGCTTCCTTCGGATTTTCAAGCATCTACAAGTGGCCAATTTGGTCCCCGCGCGGGGCAGGTCTCTCGGGCGGCACTGTGCCCAATTCGGAATGAGTAAGCGCCCATCAGCTGTGGGTTCCCCGCCAATTCTCTGCCTCAGGTGGCACTTTGGCCATTCAGAAATGAGCAACTCATGTTTGGCCTGGGCCAGGAGGGCTGGGGCGAATCGGTCTTGGAGACGCACGAGGGCGGCCTGGAGCTCGTCGTAATCCCCCAGATGGCGTTCCAAGGCTTGAGAGATGAAGTCGATTCGGCTGCAGTTCGACCCCTTGACGGTTGTATCCAGGGCTTCAACGAGTTTGTTGGGGACCCGGGCAGTGATTTTGGCTCATGGGGACTCCATGGCCGGCTGGAAAGCGATAGAGGCCGTTGTCACCGCCCCCAACCGGCTTGTGGCACCTTGCTTCTTGAGAAGGCGTCTCAATAGGAGGCCTTACGAACTGGGGCCAATTAATCGGAAATCACCGCAGTGACTTCGTCAGCGATCTCTTGGATTCCATAGTCGGCGGTGCGCAGAGCCAACTTGTCGGCAAGGCTCGGACTTGCTGCGATCACCTCATCCTTGGGGATCTGATGCCAAAGCGGAAGAATCCCCTGACGGCCGTCTAGAGACATTGTCACAAGCCCATCTAGTTCGTGTTGAGGCCAGTCCTTTGCAAAGAAGGACCTTGAGAGGATCACCAGGCCGAAGCGGCTCCGACTGATCCCTTCATCTACTCGCCGCCGTAGGCTGTCGCCGATCTTGAGTACGAATTCGTCATACCAGACCTCAAGTCCACGCTCTCGAAGGGCGTGCGCCAGTGGACGAACTATCTCGTCCTTATCCTCAGAGGCATGCGATATGAACACATCGAACTCACAACTCTCGGCGGTGTGGCCGGGCGCCGAATCAACGAGGTTGTCGGCAATCTGCTGGATTTGAGCCCTGTGTTCTCGGATCGGCGGCAGCGGTCGCAATGCTGAACCGTTGATCACGCGGAAACCAGCATTAGTTGAGCCCCTCAGACCGCGCATGTCCACGACGCCGTGCCAGCGCCCTGCATGAGGAATCTGAAGTCGAACCGGAGACTTCTTGGCTAGACCTCCTCGATACTGGTAGCTATCGCCGCGTCTGTACCTCTGAAAGTTGGACTCATCGAGCAGAAGGACGTTAGCTCCACTCGTCAATGTCACTTCAAGCACATCTCTGGCCGATCGATGGCCGAGATCAGAATGCAGAAATCGGGTCATGCTGGAACCCTACCGACGGGGTGTGACAATAGGCAGGTATCCAGAGACTCCTCTACCAGCAGATTTGCGGGCGAGACGTTCTTCACAGATTGGCAATGGCCCAAGCGGCCAAAACCTCGTCATGAGTTCACCCAGCCATCACTTGCAACGCAATCAATTCGATCCAACTAAGGGCGCATCAATTGTCGGGTGCGGGTCTACCAACCCACTCAGCCTGTGGGAAAAAATGTGGGAAGTGTTGAGGTAAGGCCTTATTCAGGCTGTTGGCCAGGGGTTTCACTATCGATACGATTCCCCCCAGCGGAGACCACGGTTGATGGGCAAGGGCTATCGAGAACGAACGAACCCCAGCTTGTCGCTATACCCGAAACCCCATCTCTTCTGGTCTGGCACTTCGTGAAGCCGTGTGACACAAATTTGCATTTGCCGATTCGCAACACAAAGCTGCAACCAACCAGGACAGGTTGGTGGCTGCAACTGCCTGAATCCATACAACTTTGTGCTGGAATGGCCAAAGTGAGATCTGAGGAGACATCCGGTGGACGAACCAATCGCGATCACTCCTGTCAACATCCGTGAGGTGTGGCCAAGCGAATCGAGTGATTTCACACCGTGGTTGGCCGATCATGTCGAAATCCTGGGAGAGCATCTCGGGATTGGAGAGCTTTCAGCCGAGGCCACCGAAGTTCCTATTCCCGGCGGCCGCCAATTGGACATCCTTGCTGAAGACGCGAATGGAGCGAAGTGGGCAATAGAAAACCAGTACGGCGAAGGCGATCATGACCACTTCACTCGTGGGCTCGCCTACGCAGTCGCACTGGAATGCCGAGCGGTCATCATCGTTGCTGAGAACCACAAGGAGGAGTTTGTCGCGATCGCAGATGAGTGGAACCGGTATTCGGAAGCCTACGGAGAGGATGGGATTCGCGTATTTCTCGCTGTTATCGAGGCATGGAGGATCAGCGATTCGGCACCGGGATTCCGCTTCAGACTTCTTTCGGGTCCAAACGAGTGGAAGGTCGCCGCACGGTCGAGTGCTACCCAGAGTGCAGCCAGAGCAGTCCGGAACGAGGCGCGTAACAAATTCTGGTCTCAACTTCTTCCTGTGCTGAACGAACGCAGCCCGCTTTTTCGAAACTCCAAGGCGCGCACAGGGCCCTATATGGATATCAACAGCGGCCCCTTCAGCTATCAGATCTGGGTGAAGTCCGAGAGCTGTCACGTGCAACTAAGGATTGATTCGGGGGATGCAGAGGAGAACGATGGACTCTTTGAAGAGATCGAGGGAAACCGGACAACAATCGAGACCCAATTCGGCGATGCCTTGTGGTGGAATCGGTCTGACGGCAACCGCGCCTGCTTGATCCGGTATGACGTCGACGACAGCCCCGGCTACAGCACGCCGCATAATGAGCGTCTTGCAGGCATTGAGACGGTGGTTGACACAATTGTCCGCTTCCACTCCACGCTCGACCCCATCGTTAGCCAGCTGACATGAATCTTGGAATCCGGCTTCAAGAGGGGAGGGTCGCATCTAGTGGTTGAAGTTGCATCGCTTGAGGAGGTGTCATTGCGCGACGTCTGGAAGGACGAAGCCCGAGACTTCACACCATGGCTGGCCGCCGACCCCGACCACCTCGGCAAGGCCCTCCAAATGGACCTCGAGCTTGAAGGAGCAGAAGTTCCCGTTGGGCCGTTCTCTGCTGACATAGTGCTGCGAGATGCGAATACTGGCCAGCGAGTCGTGGTCGAAAATCTCCTAGAAACGACCGACCACGACCACCTTGGGAAGCTGATTACCTACGCCGCAGGGCTGGAAGCCCACTGGGCGGTCCTAGTCGCAAGGGAGTTCCGTCCCGAACATCGAACGGCGCTCACTTGGCTCAATTCCATTGCTGACGAGGGAAGCGGATTCTTCGGGATCGAGATTCACGCTGTTCGGATCGGAAACTCACCTGCTGCGGTCCAACTCAAAGTTGTCGTAGAACCCGACGACTTCTCGCGGCGAGCACGCACCCCAACCAACGCAGTCTCTGAGGTGAACGCTCGATATGCCGAATGGTGGGCAGAGTTCCTTCCGGCGCTACACGACGCACACCCAGGATGGAGCAACGCTCAAGCGCCTCCTCGCCACTACATGAACTTTCCAAGTGGAAGGGGCGGCGTCCACTACAGCCTCAACTTCGCTTGGCCCGCCGGCGCATCAAATTACAGCCTTCGAGCAGAGGTGTACTGCGAAGACGGAGAAACTACCTATCAGGCGCTGGAGGCACAACGCTCAGCAATCGAACAAATCTGCGATCTCGCCCTCCAGTGGGAACCACTTGTAGGCAGACGCGCTTCGCGAGTCGCTGTCTACCGCGACCCTGTCGATCCGGCCGATCGTGACAGCTGGCCAAATTATCGAGACTGGGCAATCAAGACCCTGGGTGAGCTGCGGCGCGCCTTTTCCGCAACCATCAACGACCTGCCATAGCCTTGCTACAGTCTTCGTGATTGGCTGTGCCAGGAGATGGTGGGACATATTGCCGTCATGAGCGGTACCCGGAAAGTTGATGCTGAAGCTGAATCGGAGCAGGTGGAAATGGCTTCAAGGAATTAGTCGCTCCTTGGTGACAGTATCTACCGGCTTCGGACGCCACCAGACGTGTATGAGCTACAATTCCTGCGAGCAAGCATTTGGGTCGATTGGAGCACCGTGGCCATTTTATTCTCTACATTCCCTCGTACACAGACTCCCCCCCACTTTGTTGAGAAAGTGATCGAAAGATTCAGAAAACATGAGCATCAGATAAGCCACACTTCACCAGAGGACGACAATCTAGAGAGTGACGAAGTGCTTTCCATACTCCGTCCTGATTTGATTGACCTGGGATTTGATGTAGAGGCCAGCAAGAAGCACAGAGATCAAATTATGCGTCCTGTCTTTTTTGGCGAAAATGCGAAACCTGAATTGCAATATCAAATTGATGCATGGCATCCGGAATGGTCTACAGGTTTGGAAATTGAAGCAGGCCGAGGATTGCAAGGCAATGCAATCTACAGAGATCTTGTTCAAGCTCTAGTAATGGTAGACCTTGAACATCTTTTCCTAGCTGTTCGCCAGCACTATTACTACAAGGGAGGAAGTAGCAAAGACTACGAGAAAACAGTAGCGGTCGCTCAAGCACTTTATGCGCATTCTCGAGTGAAAATGCCTTTCACCCTTTGCGTGCTCGGCTACTAACTGAGACTTGTTTGGGACTATCTTTGTCGATTCGGCCAGGTTTTTGGACAAAACTGGACCCAATGGCAGTCATGGCAAGTGACGAGTCCCCCGTTGGTGTCCGACGTCAGGATGCGGGGAGTGCTGGGGGTGCCGCCTGATTCCCCCGACCCACGCGATGCCTTGGCTGCAACTGTGCGCTGGTACGTCGAGAATGGCCCTGATCCCGAATCGCCCTACTTGGACTGGTAGGGCTAGACGCCGGCGAGTACGGCCTCTTGGATGAGGGGGCGGAGTTGTTGGGCGGCTTGGAGTTGGCGAGCGAGGACATCGAGGGTGCCCTCGCGTTCCATGCGGGCGAAGGCGGGGATTCCGGCGGCGGCCTTGCGGGCCACGCTGCGGTGGCATCCGGCGATTACCTCGCAGACCATCTCGGGTAGCTGCTGGGCCTCAGACGGGGCTAGGCGGTAGCCGCGTACGAGGGCGGCGATGCGCCTACTCCGGTCGGGTGGGGACGGCCACTGTTGGAGCCAGGCATCGTCGTCACCGCAGATGGGGGCGAATTGCCACAGGGCATGGCCGAGGTCCCATAGCGCCGGGGCGATCCAGATGCCGTCCCAATCGATGAATGCCACGGCCCGCCCGTCTCTGAAGACAGTGTTGCGGGGGGCGATGTCGCCGTGGCAGACGATGTCACCCTCGGCGACAGCTTGGGGCCCCTCTTCGAAGCCAGCCGTTGGAGCTAAACCCCTCACGGTGTCGTGATACTGGCGCAGCAGCTTGCCCACCGACTCCAGCGCCTCAGCATCGAGCTTCCAAGCCTCGGCTTCGTCTGGCACCCACCCCTCAATCCACGTCAGCCTCACTGCACCATCAGGTTCTGAGCCAACCACCTGGGGAGCACCTTCGAAACCGCACTCTTCCAGATGCGCGAGCAGTTGCCTCATCGACTCGGAGTTGGCAGTGGCCGGGCGAAGCACCTCGTCGCCGACCCGGACGAATGCGGTCACCTTCCCGGCGATCATCTCCTCTTCACCAGAGCCACTTCCCACACCACAAGGCTAACGGGACAGCCCCAAGCGCCATTTTGCGACCGTCAATCCCCCGGCAGCCGGCTCCACATAACGACGTGGGGTTGGTCGTCTTTCATCTTCTGCCAAGCCCGCAGTACGCCTTCGCGTTGAAAGCCGCAACGTTCGGCCACCCGTTGGGACCCCGGATTGTCGACATGGGTCACCAGATGAACCCGGGCCATGCCATGCTCGGAGAACGCCCAATCGGTAATCAGGTTGAGGGCTTCGGAGGTGATTCCTTGGCCCCTATACCGTCGGTTGAGCCAATAAAATGCCTCCCCCCGCCGGAACTGGGGTTCCAGAAAGATGCCAATCTGACCGATGCAGCGATCCGATGGAGGCAGAGTGATAGCGAATGCGAATAATCCCTGCTCCCTCTGAGCCAGCCGTCGCTCAATCCACTCGCGAGCCTGCGCCTCAGACATGGCTTCCGGCATCATCGTGAATCGGGGAATCTCCGGGTCCTGGCACGACTCAGCGATGTCGGCCGCGTCTTCAAATCGAAACGGTCGCAAGAACACCCGCTCCCCTGCCAGCGTCGATTCCGGAACAGCCACAACCCACAGTCTCCCAGAGCCCAAAGCCGGTAAATCCCTCAATTTGCCCCCAGGTGCGTCATGACTCGGGCGCCTGCCCCCCCTAGGCTGGCGCACGCAAACTTCGCATCGGCGCGACTCCATGCGGTAGGACACTGGCTGTGCAGGCCCATTTCACTCCAGAGCTCTTCGAGTTCCTGTCCGATCTGCAGGCCAACAACAACCGGGAGTGGTTCGCTGACAACAAGTGGCGGTATGAGCAGCACGTCAAGGAGCCGTTGCTGGAGTTCATCGAGGACTTCGGGCCACACCTTCACTCCATCAGCGAAAACTTTCTCGCCGATTCGAGGGCCAATGGCGGCTCCATGTTCAGGATCTACCGCGACGTCCGATTCTCCAAGGACAAAACCCCGTACAAGACCCAAGCAGCCGTCCATTTCCGCCACGAGGCCGGCAAGACGGCTCACGCGCCCGGCTTCTACCTCCACCTGGAACCCAACGAGGTCTTTGCGGGAGTCGGCATCTGGAGGCCCGACACGGCCACGGTGGGAGCAATACGCAACCGAATTGTCGCGGAACCCCAAGCCTGGGATGAGTTGGTGCGAGCCCCCCGATTCGCTGAGAAATTCGAGTTGTCCGGCGACTCCCTGAAGCGCCCACCGAGGGGATTCGACCCCGACCATCCCTACATCGAAGACCTCAAGCGCAAGGACCACGTCGCCACCATGCCCCTCACTGAGCAAGAGGTGATCGCAGCAGGATTCCTCGATTCATTCGCCGACGCCTGCCGCAGGGCTTCGCCATACGCAGAATTCCTGACGACAGCCATCGGCCTTCCCTACTGAAGCTCCCAGGCCGAACCTCAGTTTGAACCGGTTGAACTAGACCTCGGCACTACCGGGAAGCGTCGATGCAATTCGCCGGGCCCTCCCACGCCAGCATCGGCTGGTCCAATGTGCGACCCTTGCGGCTCAGGTGATGGCACCCTCGATCTTGAGTTGAATTAGCTCTTCGTCGGTCGTGCCGAGGGAACGAACGATCTCGTCGGTGTGCTCGGCAAACTGCGGGGCCCGGGTGATTTCGAAGACACTCTCGTCGAACTGCACTGGGCTGGATACCAATTCTCTCTCGGCTCCCTGGTCGTCGATTACCCGAAGTATGTAGTTGTTGGCCCTCACCTGGGGATCAGCGGCAACCTCTAGCGGGGTCTGCACGAGCGACCACTGGCCCTTCAGCGTCCTGAACCTTTTGGCCCAGAAGTGATACGGCTTGGCGCCTATGGCTTCGGCCACGATCTGGCCAGCGTCATTGGCGTTGGCCATCAGTGTTTCAGCCGTAGCGAACCTGGGATCTTCGATCGCGTCCTCCCGGGCGATGTGGCGGCACACATCAGCCCAGTAACGCCCGGGCTGCAACATTGTGAGGTTGACGAATCGGTTATCAGCGGTTCGGAATGTTCCGACGATGGGGTTGAATGTCCTCCACACCGGCCCATCAAGCGGCTCAGGACTCGGATCGCGCCCAACAAGCAATGCATTGCCGATCGACAGCGCGGTAGCCCAGGTCGCCATCGACAACAGCGACACGTCGACAACGCTGGCCTCTCCCGTCCGCTCCCGCTTCAACAGGGCTGCTGCAATTCCTCCGGCGATCGTCATTCCACCCATGGAGTCCCCGTACGCTCCCGCGGGCATCTCTGCAATCCGGGGTGAACCGGCCGCTGTCGCCCCCGCTGCACTGCCACCGCGACACCAGAACACGCTGAGGTCGTAGCCGCCGTTGTCGGCCTCAGGTCCATTCGGTCCCAATGCGGATCCGCGGGCATAGATGATTGACGGGTTCACGCCCTGAACATCTTCAGGGTCCAATCGCAGCTTCTTGCGGGCATTCGGGAGGAAATTGGTAACGAAGACGTCTGACTGCAAGACGAGCTGATCGAGCAGAGCCCGACCCGACTCCGTTTCCAGAGCAATGCCTATGCTCTTCTTGCCGCGATTCGGGTGCTCCATAAGTGGTTGGAAGGAGCCTGCGGCAGATCCGCCAGTACCCAGCTTGATTCCCCGTTGCGCGTCGCCACGGACCGCGTGCTCCACCTTGACCACCTCTGCCCCCCAGTCAGCAAGTACGGCTCCAGCAGACGGTGTGAATGTGAACTCGGCGACTTCGAGCACCTTGATTCCTTCCATAGGCCCCGGCATCGCTGGACCCTCCCCTCGCAACAGAAGTCGTGGTGTTAAATAGGATAGTATTTTAGGCTTTGGGAGTCTCCGCTGATGATCGATGTTGAGGAGTTTCGACTCCATATTCGAGCGTGGCTCGATGTCCGATTTCGGCTCCTCGACCCCGAGGTTGACGATGAGCGACTCGACATCATTTCCCGGGCCGGGGATGGACACGACGAAATGGTCAACGAGGCTCGAGCGCTCCAGAAGGCGTTGTTCGAGGGCGGCTTCGCAGGTGTCGACCTGACTCAGGAATACGGGGGCCGGGGACTCACCCGGGCTCACGCGAAAGTGGTCACCGAGGAGCTCGCTCGATATGACACGCCAACACTGCGGCCGCTGGGTATTGGGCTGACTTTGGCCAAGGGGACACTGCTAGCGGCAGGGACTGAAGAGCAAAAGTGCCGCTATCTGCCCCGCATCGTCGCTGGCGACGAGCAGTGGTGCCAGTTGTTTTCTGAGCCGGATGCAGGATCGGATCTGGTGTCGCTGAGAACACAGGCCGAACTTGACGGAAATGAGTGGGTGATCAGCGGACAGAAGGTGTGGTCATCATTTGCCTCGGACGCCCACTTAGGCATGCTGCTGGCTCGAACAGATCCCGACGCCCCGCGCCCTCACCTTGGAATCACGATGTTCATCTTGCCCATGGGGGCTGCTGGTGTGCACGTTCGGCCATTGGTGGACATCGCAGGAGGTCGACACTTCAACGAAGTGTTCTTAGAGGGAGTGCGAATCGGCAACGATGCAGTTCTGGGCGAAGTCAACAAGGGTTGGTCAGTCTCGTCGGGAACGCTGGGTGGTGAGCGTTCCGGATACATGGGCGGTTCTGGAAACGGTCGGCGGCAGCGGCAGGTGATCTCGGCGGCCCGAGCGTCTGGCAAGCTCCACGATCCTTTGGCTCGGCAGCGCATGGCCGCGGTGATCTCGGCCGAAAGGATTTTGGAACTGGTCCGCGACCGCTTCGTGGCCAAGACGCTGTGCGACGGCAACCCGGCCGCGGGCTCGATGCTCAAGATGGCCGCCGGCTCGCTTGAGCAACAGTGCGCAGAATTGATCGCCGATCTTGGCGGCGCCGCAGCGCAGGCATGGAGTCCGCTGGATGGAGACGGAGACATCGCCAGCCACGGAGTCAGCGCCACACGCCAAGCTCGCATTGCCGGAGGGACGCACCAGATCCAGCGGAATCTGCTCGGCGAACGGGTGCTTGGGCTGCCCCGAGAGCCAAGGGCCTAGCGGGCCGTCTCCTCGAAGAGCGAAAGGGGCTCGTTGCCGGACGCGCGGCTGGTGAAGTCCATCTGCGAGCGCCAGTGGTCGGTAGCGCCGAGCACGTCTCCGTCCTCGATGTATCTCACCAGCCTCCGGTACGAGCGAACCGCGCTCCTCATCAGCTTCTGGCTCGCAGCGGCGGCTCGGTAGGCGTAGTAGCGCCAGACCAGGTCGTGGATCAGCTGGGAAATAATCGACAGGGCAGGATTAGCGGTGCGTTCGAGCAGGGTCTCATGCACCCTGGCCGCGGCCTCACCGAAGGTCCGAGTGTCGTTGGCCTCCGCCGCTATCTCTGCCTGATCAATGGCCTGATTGAGAGCTGCGATGTCGACATCGGTGTGCTTGTGAGCCAGTTTTCCCGCCGCGTTGGGCTCGATCATGCGCCGCACCTCGTAAAGGTGGCCAACAGTGGCTCCTTCAAGTTGGAGGGCGATGGCCAGCGCAGTTGCCGCCGGCTCCAAATCGGGTTTCGTAACCACAGGCCCGCCACCCCGGCCCCGCCGAATCTCGAGCAATCCCTGCGACTCCAGCACCCGGAGCGCTTCGCGCAGTGTTGTCCGAGCGATACCAAAGTGCTGGTTGAGCTCGTCTTCTGGCGGCAGGCGCTGACCGATTTCAAGCTCACCGTTCATGATGCGGTGCCTGAGTTGCTCCGCCACGAGCTCATGGGTTTTCTTGGAGTCGCCTTCGGTGATTGCCTGGTCGGTCACGATCTTCTCACTAAGGGAGCGCTTGGCCACGAGCCTACCGATCTTGCCCATCTCGGCCCGGCATGGCTTCAAGCCAAGCTCGCACGGCCTCCTTGTGATCGGCTGTGCGGCTGGACAGAACCTGGCGCTCAGTTTCCTTGGGAAGGAAGCTGTCGAGAGGCATGGCCATGGCGTCGCGCACATTGGCTTTCATCAACGCGTGGGCTACGGCGGGGCCTTGTGCCAGCTCCGCCGCCCACTCTCGCCAGGCATCGGCAAAGCTGTTGTCGGGCACAACTTTGTTGGCCAAACCCCAGGCCAGAGCCTCGTCGGAGGAGATCTCAATGTCACCGATAAGGACCTCAAGAGCTCTCGACGATCCCAACATCCTGGTGAGAAACCACGCGCCGCCGAAATCCCCCGAGAACGCCAAACGCCGCCATCCAGGAATGAGCCTTGCGGAAGCGGCCATGATGCGGAGATCGCATGCCAGCGCGAGCGACATACCTGCTCCCACCGCTGCGCCGTTGACCGCAGCGAGGACGATCTTGGGGCTCTCATGCAGCATGAGAGCGACCTCAGCGTCGTCACCTAGGGCCGATACGGCCTGGTGGACGCTCGGTGACGCACCACCCCTTCGGCCCCGACGGCCGTCGCGGACATCGCCCCCCGAGCAGAACCCCTTGCCTGCACCGGTCAATACGATGCAGCCGATGGAATCATCCTTCGACCAGGTACTCAGCGCGTCTTTGATCGGCGGGAACATGTCGTGGTGGAGGGCGTTGCGCCGCTCGGGCCGGTTGAGCGTGATATGCCCCACTCCTCCGGAGGCTTCGATGCGTACCACTGGGCTATCGTTCATACGGTTGGGGTTTCCCTCGGACGTCGGAATTCTGATCGAGCAGAAAACAGGTTAGTATTTTCTGCCAATGGCGGCGACCTTGAGCACCGGCGACTTATGGAACCGAAGACTGGGTTT
>VYDF01000255.1:16230-32239 GCA_009843565.1 Acidimicrobiia bacterium
GCGGAAGACCATCCCGAAGCCCTGGCCGTCGCCGAGTCGCCTGACGGCGAGTTCACCTACGCCGCGCTCGCCGCGCTCGCGCACCAAACCGTGCACGCGCTCCGCTCTTGGGGTGTGCCTGACGGCGCCACCGTGGCAGTCCTCGCCCCCAACGGCATTCTGCCCATTCAAATCACGCTGGCCTGCCAACAGGCCGGCTGGTGTCTCCTGCTGGTCAACGGCTACCTCACCGCCAACGAGGTGATCGACATTCTGGAGCACTCCGACGCCTCAGTGCTTGTGCTGCATCAACATCACCGCGACCTCCTTGATGGCGAGAAAGGGCAGCGCATTCATCAGCTTTGCGACGTGATGGGCGTGGGCGACGTACCCGGTACGGCACCGCTGGAAGCGCTCCTCGCGGAGCAACCCACCTCAGCCCCTGACCACCGAAAAACGGGCAACATGATCGTGTACTCCTCAGGGACAACAGGAGCGCCCAAAGGGATCCTGCGCCCCCTGGGAGGAAGAGACCCGAACGAAGCGCTCGATGCCATGGCGGTCTTCGGCCAGGCGTTCGACTTCAGGCCCTTCGACGGACCGCACCTCGTGTCGACCGCCATGTACCACGGGGGATCGCACACCTATTACATGGGAGCGCTGAACGTCGGCCACGCACTGGTGATAATGGCCCAATTCGATGCTGAAAGCGCTCTCGAGCTGATCGACCGCCACCAGGTGCGCACGGCCTACATGGTGGCCACCCAGTTCTACCGCTTGCTCCATCTCTCGGAAGAAACCCGCTCCAAGTACAAAGTTTCCAGTCTGCACTCGGTGGTGCATTCCGCTGCCCCCTGCCCACAACCGCTCAAGAGGGCCATGCTCGAGTGGTGGGGACCGGTCATCTGGGAGACCTATGGAGGCATGGAAGGAGCCGCCACCATCGCGAAACCGCATCGTTGGCTCGAGAAGCCTGGGACGGTGGGACGAGCGGTCCGGGGTGTGAAGCTGGCGATTTTCGATGACGCCGGAAGCCAGCTTGGCCCCAACGAGACGGGCCACATCTTCTTCCGGACAGAGAGCGGATTCTCGTACTACCGAGACGAGGAACTTACATCCGAGGTCCACCGCGGCGACATGTTCACCATCGGAGATGTCGGCTACCTCGATGAGGACGGGTACCTGTTCATCCAAGACCGGGCCAAGGACATGATCATCAGCGGTGGAGTGAATATCTACCCAGCGGAAATTGAGGCTGTGCTCCTCCAGCACAATGCCGTGCTCGACGCCGCGGTCATCGGCATTCCCGACGAAGACTGGGGCGAATCAGTTCTGGCAATCGTCGAGCTCCGCCACGGACGTGAGCCTTCCGAGCTTCTCGAAGAAGAGCTGTTGGGGTACTGCCGCGAGCATTTAGCCGCCCACAAGAGGCCCCGGCGGGTGGAATTCCGCTCCGACCAGCCTCGAACTGACGCTGGGAAGCTCTACAAGCGTGTGATTCGCGACGAATACTGGACAGAACTCGACCGTCGCGTGTGAGACCGACCTGAGGAACTGGAGACGACCATGCTTGCCAATCTTGAGGGATCAGGCATCGAACCAGAATTCTTCTTCACCGAGGCGGACGACCGCCTCCACCCGGTCGAACATCCGGCTGCCGACTGGACCGAGACCATGTGGTGGTCGTTTATCGTGCCGGAGCGGTCAATGTGCGGCTGGTTGTACACCCAGTTGCGTCCCAACCTGGGAACTCAGGCCGGAGGCGCATTCGTATACGACAACACTGGGCGCACCAGCTGGGAACTCCCATACTTCGGCTACCAGCACCACCAGCCGCTTCCGACTCTCTTGGACCTTCGAGACGTGACCTTCAGAACCGGCGTTAGCACCAAGATGGTGGAGCCGGGCATGGTGTACGAACTCGGCTACCAGTTCCGCGACCAGACCGACTTCCTCGCGTCACTCAGCTTCTGTGGCCTGACCCCGCCAGTACCCCATGCCCAAGGAGCGCCCCCTTTCACCCGCTCAAACCACTTCGATCAACATGGTCTCATCACCGGCACAATTCAGCTTCGGGGCGAGGAGATCGAAGTCGACTCCGTGTCAGTCCGAGACCGCTCTTGGGGCCGCCGGCCCGAGATATTGGGGCGAACCCGGCGCCGCCTCAGCTACACGTTCGGCCACACAGATGCCGACGAGCTGTTCCTGGCGTTCTGCATTCCCGACGAGCCGCTCGCCGATATCGAGACTCTGGCCTCCGGGTACCTGGTTAGGGATGGCCTGATTCGGAGGCTCACCTCAGGGATCCGGCGCACCGTGCGAGATCCTGACACCGGCGCAGTGCGCGAGCTCCACCTCGAATGCACAGATAGCGACCAGCGCCACCTATCGGCCAACGGCCTGGCCCGAAGCTGCTTCTTTATGAACAACGTCGGCGTCACGGTGAACAGCGTCGTGGAGTGGACCACCGTAGATGGAAGCGGCTTCGGCGAGGACCAAGACGTATGGACCACCGCCTACATGAACGACTATCTGCGACAATCCGGTGCCATCAGTAGCCCGGCAAGAGGGTCGCGGTGAGCACGGCCGCCTCTCCGCGGGTCGCGGAACTGGCTGCATGGGCCCAAGAGCTCACCGGGGAGCCGATCCGTGACATCGACCGACAGCCCGGCGGCGGACGCCACGGGGCGTGGGCCGTCAGGGGCGAGAACGGCGGGATGTGGTTTCTGCGAGCGGACAGCGCCAATCCTGGCCCTCACGAGCACTACACCCTTCGGCGCGAGTCGGAGATCTATGCCGCCGTAGCCTCTGCTGGGCTGCCGGTGCCGAAAATCCTTGGGGTCCATCCGGTACATGAAGCCGTGCTCATGGAATATGTCCCCGGGAATGCCCGATTTGCGCCGCTCGATCCAGGGGCACAGGCCGCAGTCGTCGCCGACTTCGCTCCTCTTCTGGCCCGCCTGCACACCGCCAATCCAGCACAGATGGAATTGCCCAGTCTGGCCCCTGTCATGTCGATCACCGAGCATGTCGGGCAAGAACTCGACATCTGGGGGTCCCGCCTAAAAGCGGTGACCGCGCCCAACCCGTTCCTGAGAGCCTGCTTCTTGTGGCTCCAAGGGAACCTGCCGGAAGTGGATGGATCTCCATCGCTGGTGCAAGGAGACACCGGACCAGGGAACTTCTTGCACGACGGCAGCCGCATTACCGCGCTCCTTGATTTCGAGTTGGCCCATCTGGGCGATCCGATTGAAGACTTGGCGTGGGTGGGAACTCGCAATGCGCAAGACCCAGTACCAGACTTCGACCTCTTTCTTGCCCAGTACGCCAAGGCTGGCGGAGTTGCGTTCGACGGGGGTCGATTCCGCTACCACTCGCTATTCGCCGAGGTGCGCATTGCAATACTCGGCGCCGAGCGGGCTGCTGCTGGAGGACCGTCACCCATGGGCGACCTGGGATCGGGCCTCATCTACGGCGCCCTGCATCAGCGCCTGACCTTGGAGGCGCTCTGCGCCGCCGTAGGCGAGCCTCGACCCGATCTCAGTGCCTTGCCGGCACGAGACACTGCTCAGACTGAGTACTTCGACGGGATCCTCCAGCAGATGAAAGACCTGATCGGCCCCACCATCGCCGATCCGTTCGCAGCCCAACGGCTTAAAAGCCTCGCCAGAGTGGTGAAACACCTTCGCGAGATCGACCGGATAGGGAGCGAGTCATTGGCCGAGGCCGAACTCAATGATCTGGAAGCAGTGCTGGGCCATCGCCCCCCATCGAGTGTCGAAGGCCGGTCTGAGCTGGATGCCCTGGTGGGCGCGGGAGAGATGGACGCGGTGGATCTCATCCCCCTTGCCACCGCGGACGTCTCCCGCGCCCACCAGCTCGCCGCCGGGGCAATGGGTTCCCTCGCTACCCGCCATCTTCCCCGCCCTAGAGAAATAGGTTAGTATTTTGCCATCACAGCGCCGGTGGGAGATGAGTCGAAAGTGGGCAGCGAGACGCACGAATCCCTAAGGGTCGAAGAGAGCCTTGAGGAGGAGATCCAAAAGGCGCTCGTGCATGAGCTGACCGACGTGGACATCGAGCGAGCGCAGCTGCTGCTAGGCATCGATACGCCGAGGCGAAGTCAAGAGCTGTTCACCGAAGCCACCCCCGATGCCATCAGGAATTGGGCGCTCGGCACCGGCGATGACAATCCCCTCTATGTGGATCCCTCCTACGGCACCGGCACCCGGTGGGGTTCACAAATCGGACCCGGCACCCTGGTGGGGTTCATCAAGTCACCGATGCTGGGTGATCCCGTCCCCGAGGAGATCAAGAAGCAGACCAAGGGACTGTTCCGGGGTGTCCATGTGTTTGTCTCGGGAGGCACATGGGACTGGTACCGGCCGCTGTATCCGGGCGACCGGCTGATGGCATTCGCCGGAGCTGAGAGCCTGGAGGTCAAGGAATCTGAATTCGCGGGACGCTCGGTCATCCAGGTTCGCCGCGATGTGATGATCAACCAACGCGGCGAAGTAGTAGGTGTGTATCGAATCCTCACGGTGAGCACCGAGCGAAAGAAGTCCCGCTCCAAGGGAAAGTACGCCGAAATCGAACCAGCTCACTACACCGACGAGGACTACGAGCGCATCGATTCCATCTACGCCCAGGAAGGCCCTCGCGGTGCTGCCAAGCGGTACTGGGAGGACGTGCAACTGGGTGACGAGATCGGTTCTATGGTCAAGGGTCCGTTGACCGTGACCGACATCCATGTATTCCATATGGGCGGATATGGGATGGTGCCCTACGGGCTCAGAACAGGGCGCCTGGCCTACAAGAATCGCCAGCGGATCAAGCCGTTCTACATCAAGAATGAATACGGGATATACGACGTCGCTCAACGGCTGCACTGGGATAGCGAGTGGGCCAAGGGCATCGGGAATCCAATGGCCTACGACTACGGCGTCATGCGACAGAGTTGGTTCTACCATCACGTCTCCGACTGGGCGGGCGACGATGCCTGCATTCTCCGCCTTGAGGACTCCATCCGGAAGTTCAACTACATCGGCGATACGCAATTCCTGTCCGGCAAGATCACCGGCAAACGCGAGGACCTCGGCAGACGAATAGTCGACATCGAACTGCACATGGTGAACCAACGCGGCACCGAGACCGCGTTTGGAGCAGCCACCGTGGCCTTACCCTCACGCGAGGCCGGCCTGCCGGCGTACCCGCCGGTACCCCTGGAGCTCGAGCTCCAGGCGGTGCAGATGTTCGCCCGCCACAACGAGCTGGCCGAGCAACGACGACAGTCCCCGCAGAATTCCCACAGAACCGGGAGGTTCGACTGATGGACTCACCAGCAGCTGTTCCTGTACTCGACGGCTTTCACTACGGCACCGATCCAGGGCTGCTGGCATCGATGTGGGAGCGATGGGACGAGCTCCGGCGAGACCACCGCTTCTTCAAGACCATGGACAACGGCCCCGACCCGGTGTGGGTGATGACTCGTTATGCCGACATCCGCGACGCGCTGCGGGACTATGACCTATTTTCCAACGAGTGCGTGCAGGTCACCGACCCAGTGGGAGCACACAAGTGGATTCCTGAGGAGCTCGATCCACCCGAGCACGGCAAATACCGCCAGCTGCTCACTCCGTCGTTCGCCCCTTCAGCGGTGGAAGCGCTCGAACCTCGAGTCCGCGAGCTGTGCATCGAATTGATCGAACAGTTCGCTGACCAGGGCAGCTGCGACTTCTTTACCGACTTCGCCCGCCTCTTCCCCACCACCATTTTCATGGAGATCATGGGGTTGCCGGTGGACCGGGCTGGAGAGTTCCTCCAATGGGCTCACGATCTCATGCATACCGGCGGCGATTCCGACCCAGCCCAGCGTGAGGAAGCGACCATGAAGATCATGGGAATGCTGGGGCAGCTGGTGGCCGAGCGCCGCAGCAATCCCCAAGACGACCTCATGTCCCAACTGGTTACCGCCGAGATAGACGGACAGCCCATCGACGATATGGCCCTCCTTGAGATGTGCTTCTTGCTGTACATGGCGGGCCTCGACACCGTCGCCGGTGAGCTCGGCGCTTTCTTCCACCACTTGTCAACCCACCCAGAGGACCGGAAGCGAATCGTCGACGATCCTGCATGCATCCCCAATGCAGCCGAGGAGCTGCTGCGGGCCTTTGCCATTGTCACTACGGGTCGACTCGTCACTCGCGACGTTAAGTGGAACGGCTGTCCGATGAAGGCCGGAGACCGAGTGCTGCTGCCGACGCCGTCGGCCAATCGAGACCACGAGGCCTTCGAGAACTCGACATCCGTCGACCTAGATCGGCAAGACAATCGGCACATTGCCTTTGGAGCCGGACCTCACCGCTGTGTGGGATCCAACCTGGCCCGGCTCGAACTTGTGGTTGCCCTCGAAGAGTGGCACCGCCGAATACCGGAGTATTCGCTCGACGCCAGCGAGCCGCTGAAGTTCCATTCCGGCGGTGTCGCAGGCTTCGAGAAGCTTCCGCTCACCTGGCCAGGCACTTGACGACCTCCAGCTAAAATCCTAACCTATTTTCTAAAATACTAACCGATTTATCGGTTTTCTACGTGGCAACAGGGCCGCAAGCCGAGGGGGAATCACTATGTCTCCGATTTTGAAGCTAATCGCCTTTCTGACGCTGCTGGCACTCCTATCTGCTGCGTGCGGCAACGACGACGAGGGCGCTCTCCCGGCCCCGACCGAGGAGTCAACCGACGACGGTGCCGCTGAAGATTCGCCACCGCCTGACGAGGACGCACCGGAACCCGATGACGGGGCTGAAGCAGAACCCGTAGACCAAGAGACGTCGGATGACGACATGTCAGCCGATGAGCCATCGGGGGAAGACGAAGCCCCCACAGAAGAAGAAGCCCCGGCCGAATCCGATGAGCCATCGGAGGAAGACGAAGCCCCGGCCAGCGCAGTTCTGGGTGAACCCAGCCCCGCCACCGGCGAGGCGATCAAAGTCGGGTTCATAAGCGACGGCAAATCCGATGCCATCGACAACTCATCGGAGACACCCGCTGCTGAAGCCGCCGCCTCCTATGCCAACGACTACATCGGCGGTGCCGGAGGCCGAGTCATCGAATTGGTGACGTGCGATACCGAACAAACCCCTGCCGGAGCCCAGGACTGTGTCGCCGAACTCGCCAGCGCAGGCGTTGTCGCCATTCTCAATGGCGTTTCCGGCCAGACCGAGACCATCAATGCGGGGGCGAACGAAGCCGGGATCCCCTTCATGCAGAATGGGGGCATCTCACAAGAAGCATTTGGCTCACCGCTTACCCACGTCATGACCAACGGTTTGGCAACGCTCGTTGGCCCCGCCGCGGTGGCATCTGAACTCGGACTCTCCAAGGCGGGGATCATCGTGATCGACGTCCCCGCAGCCAGCGGGCCGATCAGCGGTGCTGCTCCCCTCTTCTACGGCAATGCCGGTATCGCGGTCGAGATCGTGGCTATCGCGCCCGGAACCCCCGATATGACACCTCAGGTGCAAGCCGCCATCAGCAACGGTGTAGAGCAATTCGCGATCATCGGCGACGAGCCATTCTGTACCAGCGCAATCTCAGCCATTCAGTTGCTCGGCTTCGAGGGGCCGGTTGTCGTTATTGGCCCATGTGTGGGAGAAACTTCCATCGCCGAGGTGGAGATGGAGGGCATTCTGCTCATTGGGCTCACTTCCGATGACCCCGCAGATGCCGAGGTCGCGTTGTTCCTTGCGGTCATGGACGAATACGCCCCTGGCGCTCTTACCGATTCCATCGCCCGCAGCGGCTACAGCGCAGTGCTCGGCTTTGCCCGAGCACTGGCTGGCCATCCCGAGGGTGGGGTGACAACCGAGTCGGTGCAGGAGACGATCTTGGCCATGGAGCCAGCACCGATGCCTCTGGGCCCTGATGGGGCCACGTTCCAGTGCAACCGCCAGGCAATCGCCCTCGCACCGGCCATCTGCTCAGCCGCCAGCGTCATCACGGCGCTGAACAGCGAGGGGCAGAACACGGGGTACCGCGAGCTGGATCTCTCCGATTTGCTGTCACTCGGCTGATCACTCTCTGACTTGGGTATGGGGTCGCAACTCGACTCGGCGCTCTACCCTTAGTCAGGGGGCGCAGCGTGGCCGACCATCTCATCTTCCTGCTGCTTGGCCTGGCTAACGGCGCTGTTTTCGCATCTCTAGCCCTCGCCTTGGTGGTCACCTTCCGGAGCTCAGGCGTGGTGAACTTCGCCACCAGCGCGATCGCACTCTACGGCTCATACACTTTTGCGTTCCTCCGCAAAGGCGAGCTGCTGGTCTTGATCCCTGGTCTTCCGACGAGTGTAGGCCTTGGCTGGCCCTTCCCGCTTTGGTTGGCCATCCTCACCGCCCTGGCCATCACATCGCTGCTGGGCCTGCTGCTCTACGGGCTGGTGTTTCGGCCTCTCCGACGGGCCCCAGCAGTAGCCAAAGCGGTTGCCTCTGTCGGTGTCCTCGTGGTTCTCACCGGACTGATGGGAGTGAGACTGGGGACAAGACCAGTAGGCGTTGACGATGTCCTCCCTTCCGAAATCTGGATGATCGGGGATGTTCGGATCGCTTCTGACCGCATCTGGTTTGCCCTTGTTGTTTTGGTGGTCGCTACGTCGCTGTGGGGGCTCTTCCGGTTCACCCCGTTCGGATTGTCAACCCGTGCCGCAGCCGAGACTGAGCGCGGCGCCTATCTCTCTGGGTTGTCGCCCGATCGTATTGCTGCGCTCAACTGGATGTTGAGCGCTGCGGTGGCGGGCGGGGCAGGCATTCTCATCGCTCCGATCGTCCCGCTGGTACCCGTGGCCTACAGCCTGTTCATCATTCCCGCCTTGGCTGCGGCAATTGTCGGGCGTTTTCAATTCATGCTTCCGGCGGTGGTCGCCGGACTGGCGATCGGCATGCTCCAGTCGGAGATGCAGTTCCTAACCGCTACCCATGACTGGCTTCCATCGTCGGGAATGCCCGATCTGATTCCGCTGTTCCTCATCTTGCTGGTGCTCGTGATCCGCGCCGCGCCTTTGCCGGGACGGGGGGCAGTCGTACAGCGGACCCTCGGGAGTGCACCCCGTCCTGACCGACGCGTCACGCCGCTGTCCATCGTAGGTGCGGCCGCCGCGGTCGCCGCCCTAATCCTTCTCGATGGGTCGTGGAGGACTGCGGTGATCATGACTTTCATCTTCTCGATCATGTCGCTTTCCTATGTCGTGATCACCGGATACGCAGGACAAGTGTCCCTGGCCCAGCTAACGCTGGCGGGTTCAGCGGGATTTCTGCTTGGACCGCTTACTACCAGCTGGAGCATCCCTTTCCCGATCGCACCCGTCGTTGCTGCATTGGGCGCGGCTGCCATCGGGGTCGTCGTGGGCCTGCCCGCCCTCCGCATCCGCGGACTTCCCGTCGCCGTTGTCACCTTGGCGCTCGCGCTGGCCCTCGAGTCGATGTGGTTCCGCAACAACGACTTCGTGGGTGCGGCGGGGGTCGAGATCGAGGACCCCAGCTTGTTTGGCATCGATCTGGGCGCCGGCAGTGGCGCGGCATTTCCTCGGGCGGCATTCGGGGCCATGGTTCTGGTGGTCCTCGTATTGGTGGCCTTCGGCATCTCGTATCTGCGAACGAGCCGGCTCGGCTCTGAGATGCTTGCGGTTCGCGCCAACGAGCGGTCGGCCGCGGCCTCTGGTGTCAGCGTGGTACGAGTCAAGGTGATGGCGTTCGCCGTCGGCAGCTTCATCGCCGGCCTCGGAGGAGCGATGCTCGGTTACCGCCTCGGCAGTGTCACCTTCGACTCGTTCACCGTCCTCCTCGGCCTGTCGCTATTGGCAACGGCCTACATCGCGGGAATCACCTCGGTAACCGGCGGGCTCCTCACAGGCATCGGCACGCTGGGCGGCCTATTCCCCGAGGTTCTCGACACCTTGTTCGGCTCGGCAGAGTATTTCGGGACCATCATCGGAGCCTTCCTCATCATGGGAACCATTCGGTACAAGGAGGGGTGCGGGGGCTTGGTGTTGGAGAAGCGCCGCGCCTACCACGAGCGCCGGCGCCAAGACACCCCGGTGTCTGGGCTCCAGCTCTCTTCGAGTTTGTCTCCAGACAGGGTTGAACCTCGCCTTCGTGCCGCCCGCCTTCTCGAAGTGAGAAACGTCACTGTGCGCTTCGGCGGTGTCCTAGCGGTCAACGACGTCTCGCTCACAGTTGAACCCGGCACTGTCGTCGGCCTCATTGGCCCCAATGGAGCTGGCAAGACGACGTTGGTCGACGCCATCACAGGATTTACGCCAAGCGACGGCAGTGTTCTCCTCGGCAGCCAAGTGTTGGATTCTCGACCACCCCACCAGCGGGTCCGCGATGGTTTGAGCCGCACCTTTCAGACGATTGAGCTCTACAACGATTTGTCGCTTCGCGAGAACATCCTGGTGGGGCAGGCAGCCATTCGAGGCCGGGGGGAAGAACTACCCAACCTCGATACGGTCCTTGAGCGATTTGGCCTCGGTGACCTTGGAGACCGCTACGCAGGGGAGATCTCACAGGGCCAGCGACAGCTTGTATCCATCTTGCGGGCGATGGTCGGAAATCCCGAGGTGCTCCTGCTAGATGAGCCGGCTGGAGGACTCGATTCGAATGAGAGCGTCTGGCTGGGCCGACGGATTCGGGAGATCGCCGACGGAGGAGTCGGGGTACTACTGATAGACCACGACATGCATCTCATCCTTGGGCTGTGCGACCAGATCGAGGTTCTCAACTTCGGTTCTTTGATCGCGTCGGGATCGCCTGAGGAGATCAGGAGCGATCCCACCGTTACGGCCGCCTACCTGGGCGAGACGCACTCGACCCGACCGGAAGCGAGCGGCGGGCCATGACAGGCCTGAGCTGTCGAGGCCTCGCCGCGGGTTATGGCGGCATCCGGGTTGTCCGGCCCTTCGACCTCGACGTTCCACCCAAGTCCGTATTGGCCCTCCTGGGCCCCAATGGAGCCGGCAAGTCAACCATTCTGAACACGCTGGCTGGGTTCCTGCCGGTCATCGATGGCGAGGTACTGGTCGACGAAGAAGCCATCCGGTCGGGGCGTCCCAGCGATGCGTTGTCGGCCGGAATCGTCCTCGTGGCCGACGATCGCGCGCTGTTCAAGACCCTGACAGTGCGCGACAACCTCCGGGTTGCCGCCCGAAAGAGCGGGTCGACCCCCGAATCGATGCTCGAGATGTTTCCCGATCTGGAGAAGCGTTGGACCGTCCTTGCCGGTGATCTCTCGGGCGGAGAACAGCAAATGCTGGCCGTAGCTCGCGGCCTCGTCCAGCAGCCCCGTGTCCTGCTCCTCGATGAGATGAGCATGGGGTTGGCACCGATCATCGTCAGAAACCTCTTGCCGGTGGTGCGGCAAATTGCCGAGGAAACCGAAGCCGCGGTGATTCTCGTAGAACAACACGTCGGCCTCGCTCTGGAGATAGCCGATGAAGCGATGGTTCTCGTACACGGAGAGATCAAGATGACCGGACCGGCTGCCGAATTGGCCAGCGATGCTGCCGGACTCCAGGCCGCGTACCTGGGTCAGAACGTGGATGGAGACACGGCACAATAGCCAGTTCCGCGTAGTTCATCGGAAGCGAGGTGACTGGCTCCGCTGCCTCATGATCGAGGTGTATTCGGTCGGGTTGCCGATGTGGGTGTAGGACATCCCATTCTGAATGGCCATGTGGCGGGTCATGTCGACCGCCTCCCAGATGGCCCGAACCGTGCCCTGCACTGCAATCGGGTTTCGGGCCGCTATCTGGGACGCGATGTCGGAAACACGGGGGCGAAGCTCGGCGGCAGAGACAACCTCAGAGACCAGCCCGATTTCTTGCGCTGTCTTGGCTGTAATGCGTTCCTCGGTGCCCATCAGCGCCCACCGCATGACCTCGCCCAAGGGAACGCCGCGCTTCAGCATCCCAATCGGCTCCAAAGCGGAGACGGCGTGGCCGTCGGCGTGAGGATCAAAAAACGTGGCATCGTCGCTGCAAACCACGATGTCAGCCTCGTTAACGAAGTACATCCCCCCGCCTGCGCACATGCCGTGTACGGCAGCAATCACCGGCTTCCACACCCGATGGTGCTTGGGGCCGAGAGCCCTGCCGGGATCCTCCTGATTCCAGACATTCCAATCTCCCCACCACTTGCCCTCTTTCACATCGATCCCGGTGCAAAAAGCACGCTCCCCGTTGGCCTGAATGATCGCAACGTGAATGGCGTCGTCGTCGCGGACCCGATTCCACACGACGGACACCTCATCGGCCATCGCCCGGTTGAATGCATTGAGCCGTTCAGGGCGATCAAGGGTGACCGTGGCGACGTGATCGACGACGGCGAACTCAATGGTGTCTAGAGCATCAGCATCGGTTGGTGGCATGGGTCCTCCTAGCGACCGCCAGTGAAGTTGAACACACGACGGGCATTGTCCTCAGCAATCTTCCTCGCATCCCCGTCCGACAGGTTGGCAAGCGATCGCATCAACATCTTCCTGCTGTTCGGCCAGTTGCTGTCGGAGTGCCAGATGCCGTGGCCAATTTCATTCCGCCTGATTTGGGGGGCCACCTCCCTAAAGCGCCTCGGTAACCGGTCCAGCCAAACATTCGCAGGCTCGATGACGTGATCGTCGACTGAGATGAGCTGAACGTCGTCCTGTAGCGGCAATTGGCCTCCTCAATCCTGACTGGAGACCGATCCGGCAAACCGCTCCAAATCGCAATTCACCGGAAGGGGTCGGGCGCTTCGCATAACAAAATAGGTTAGTACTTTCTCTGCTTCCTGTAACTTCGCTCTTGGTTGATCTCAGGGATGCCTCAGCGGGAGGCGTCTTTTCTGTGCGAGCGCCTCCGGCGTTGGGCTATACCATCGCCCTGCCTGAGGGAGTAGCCGCCATGACTGAAAAGCCCGACCCGTTCACTGTTCCCTTCGGGTCGATTCTGTGCGATTGGATGACCACGGCGCGCGCCGAGGATGGTCCGTTTGTCTACCGCGGCTCGCCTGAGCCGTTCGGCGACTTGAGCATCAGCCCGGCAGCCCATGTGCTGCACTACGGAAGCGCCATCTTCGAGGGGCTGAAGGCTCATCGCCAGGTGGATGGGTCGGTGGCCATTTTCCGGCTGGACAGCCATGTCGCTCGGATGGTGACCAGCGCTTCCCGTCTGCGGCTGCCCGAGATCGACCCCAGCCTCCTGCACCAGATGATCGTCGACGCCGTTGCGGCCAACGCCGATGAAGTGCCCGATCCGCCCGGGTCGCTCTACATCCGTCCGACGCTGATCGGCACAGGGGCCGACATCGGCGCGGCGGCTCATCCAGCAAGCTCGGCGCTCTTGTTCGTCGTCAACTCTCCGGTTGGCGACTACTTCAAGGGCGGTATTCGGCCCCTCACGCTTCAATTGGAGACGTCGACCCCGCGCACAGTGCCCCAATTCGGCATGGTGAAGTGCGGCGCCAACTACGCCATGGCCCTGAGCCCCACGTTGGACGCCATGGCCGGCAACGAGGCGATCGACCAGGTGCTGTTCGCCACCGAAGGCGACATTACTGAGACCGGGGCCTCGAATTTCTTCTTGGCTGACAACGATCGGATCGTCACCCGCCACCTCGATGAGTCGTTCCTGCACGGTGTGACCCGGGACTCGGTGATCCAGGTGGCACGCCACCTCGGCTACGAGGTGGAAGAGCGCTCAATCGATCCCGAGGAGCTCGTCGATTGGTCGGAGCGAGGCGAGGCATTCCTGTCGGGCACCGCAGCAGGGGTCGCACCGGTCGGCACCATTCTCTACTCAGGAAAGACACTCATCTTCGGCGATGGCCAACCAGGTCCCAACACACTGCGGCTGCGCCAAGCGCTCACCGAAATCCAAACCGGTGCGGCCCCCGACCCCTTCGGCTGGCGCACCGGCGTCCGGACCTAGAAGACCTCCGATTTCACCGCCGTCAAGGTCCCCCGCTCGCTCGGGTCGCTCTACATCCATTCGACCATGACCGGTACCGGGGGCAACTGCTCGGCTAGCATGTTGGCTGCCGCTTTGTAGGGGGTTCTTATCCGACGAGTCGGGTTCGGACCAGGGCATGCGGATTTCAAGGCAGGCACGGCGTTGATATGGCGTCGAGGCCTCATGGAATCTCAAGGAGCCCCAGTTGCGAATTCCCCTACGTCCGAGCCTTCGGGGTTCGGATCCCCCGAGGGACGGCCGAGCCGCCAATACCAGGCGCACCACAATTTGCCGTGCTGCTGGGTTTGTTGGATTCGTCGCACTGGCCGCAGTCGCAGCATCGTGCCTGCCGGTCGGTTACGCATCAACAAGCACGTACGTGTCCATTCCAGCCGAAGACGTGGGTGCTCGTGACCCCGGCACAACGTCATCTGTTGCCCTTCTAGCGGCGGCAACGACGCCGGGGCTCTCCTCGGCGTCTGGAATCGAGATCGCATTTGCGACGTCTGAAATTCAAAGCGTGTCTGGGTCTGCCTCTGCAAGTTCCAACATCGAACAGGACCCGGCAGATGAGAAGGCAACGCTCTCGCCTCCAGAGATCACCCCTCAACGCGTGTGGCTGGTTGCGCACCACGAACAGGCCACGCAGCTTGCGGCCCTCGGCTACCAAACTGGCGAACGGGTCATCGTTGCCTCCGGCGATCTACGCGCCCTCCCCTTCGAGGCAAGGGAGATGATCTCCTTTGCATCAGAGGTGAAAATGGGCCCGGGCCTGGGTGAGGATGCTGCCTGGCAGTTGGAGGTCATCCGCCGAGGCCATCAGATTCCCGGGGGCGGACTGCTCATGTTCGGATCAGGCTTTGACCGCCGCCTAGTGGCCATCTACGGCCATCCGTCGGGACCCGGCCTCGGGGTGCTGGGGGAACAGGGCGCCGAGGGGGCGTCGAACGCCTCCGATCAATCGCCCAGGGCTATGGTGCCGACGGTTCAGTGATCTTGCCCACCTTCGAGATCATCACCACCGTTGCGTCGGCCAGCGCCGGCGGCGACGGAGACTATTCGGCTATGACTGCCAGGGATGCGATCAGGCCCTGGATCGAGACCGCGGCCGCCAACAACATGTACGTGGTGCTCGACCTCCAGCCGGGGCGAACCGACTTCTTGACCCAGGCGAGGGTCTACGAGGAGTTCCTCCGTCTCCCCCACGTCGGGCTCGCCCTCGATCCTGAGTGGAGGCTCAAGCCCAACCAGGTCCACCTGCAACAGGTCGGCACCGTGGACGCGGCCGAGATCAACCAGGTCGTGGCCTGGTTGGCAGGCATAGTCCGAGAACAAGCCCTCCCCCAGAAGCTGCTGATCGTCCACCAATTCCAAACCTCCATGATCACCAACCGAGAGCTCATCGATACTCCTCCCGAACTGGCGGTGCTGATCCAAATGGACGGCCAAGGCTCGATGAGAGCCAAGTACGCCTCCTGGAACGCCTTGACCGGCAAACCCGACGCCGAAAAATTCCATTGGGGCTGGAAGAACTTCTACGACGAGGACCACCCCAACGCCACCCCCGAACAAGTTCTAGAGCTCACCCCCAAGCCGAAGTTCGTTTCCTTCCAATAAGGCCCATGGGAACGAAGGCTGATCCGCATCGGCTGACAGAACCCGGCGTCTTGGACCGCTAGATTGCATCCATGACCGCTGTCACCCCCGACTCCGAATCTTCGCCCGGCGCATCCACCAAGCCCCCGGCTGCGACTGAGGCGGATCCCCATAACCCGCTTCACAACGCATTCTGGAGGCGGGACCGACAGGTGATTGACGCTGATTTGAAGGATGTATGCGCCCAGCCGCTCACCTTCTATCCGGGGTTTGTGTTCACCGGCGACTTGGAGAGCGTCAAGACTCCGGGAGCCTGGTTCATCACCAAGCATGCGACCGTGATGGAGGTGTCGCGCAACCCGCAGATCTATTCCTCATCGTCGGGCATCACCATCAACGACTTCCCTCCGGAGTTCAACGAGTACTTCAACTCGATCATCGCCATGGACGACCCCCGCCACG
>VYDF01000095.1:0-451 GCA_009843565.1 Acidimicrobiia bacterium
CAGCGGCTGGAGGCCGCCGATGCCGATGGCCTGCTGGCTGAACCATGCCTTGGCCTGGCTGATGCTGGCCGCTTCCACGCTGAAGCTCTTGCCGGTCGCTTCCGACACCGCAAGCTCGAAGGTGCAGGTGACCGGCTGGGCGAGCATGGCGGGCGTGATCTCCACCACGTCGCCGTTGGCGTCGGTGAACGGGCCGACGTTCACTTCGGACTCGGACTCGAAATCCGACAGGGTGAGCGTGAACGTCTCGGCCTTGATGACGCGCTGGCTGATCGTGCGCTCGATCAGGAAGCCGATGTCATCGATCTGGTGGCCGATGCGCAGCACGAAGTCGTACTGGCCGTTGGTGTCGGAGTCGAACTTGACGAACCCGCTGTAGCTGGACAGGAACGGGGTGCCTGCCAGGATCGGGTCGGCGAACGTCGCCGAGCCCAACTGCACGACCCAGTCG
>VYDF01000095.1:461-1183 GCA_009843565.1 Acidimicrobiia bacterium
GGAAGTCGAAGCCGAGCGAGGCGAAGAACGCATAGCCGCCTGGCGGTCCGGTCTGGCCGCGTTCGAAGCGGGTGCCGGTGATGGGGTCGTAGCGGTTGAACTCGGTGCCGAGGTCGCTGTCGTGGTCGGGCATCTGGAATGCCCAGGAGCGTTCGATGGCGGGGACGGTGAACACGTACCAGGTGCCGTCGAGGCTGGCGGGCAGGTCGATGGCGGCGCGGCCGTCGGCGTCGAGTGTGCCGGTGGGTCCGGGGAGGCCTCCGATGAGCGCTCGGCCGTTGCCGCCGGCTGCGTCGGGCCAGCCGACGATCTGCCAGTCGAAGCCGGCGGGGTTGTCGTCGGGGTCGGCGAGCAGCCCGATGTCACATGTCAGGGTTGGCATTGCGGTACCCTTGGTTGTCGGTGCCGGTGGGCTGTTCGCTGGGTCGGTCGTCGTCGCGTGGCATGGGGATGGTGATGTCCAGGCCCAATGCGTCGATGGCTGCCTGGCTGCGGAGTGCGAGCTGCATCACGTCCCAGGCGAGCACCCAGGTCATGCGTTCCATGGCGACGCCGGACGGCTGTTCGGTGCCTTCGGCTTCGGCGGTGGCGGGCACGCCGGCGAGCATCCGGATGGCTCGGTTGAGGATGTCGATGAGGTTGCGGGCGGCTTCCATGTTGCCGCCCCATTCGATTGCGGTGGGGGCGAAGTCGGCTGAGGGCACCCAGGCGCTGTTGTTGAG
>VYDF01000095.1:1193-4773 GCA_009843565.1 Acidimicrobiia bacterium
CCCCCCGCGCCCCGCCTGGGGGCGGCCGCGTTGGCGGCGCCGACGTCCCGGCATGCCCGGCGGCTCCCGGCGAGGGCGACGACGGGGGGGATGAGGTCGTCGAGCGCTGAGGTGCCCCAGTGGTTGAGGACGGGCGGCCTGTCCAGGACGGTCCATCCGCCGGCGAAGTCCTCGTCGTCGCTGCTGCGGTCGCCCCAGCGGCCGTTCTCGAGCGTCTGGGTCCACATGATGCCGCCGTCGGGGGTGACCCAGTAGATGTCGGCTTCGTCGGGCTTGCCGTCTTGGCTTCGTCGGGTGACGCGGGGGATGACGACCCACAGCGCTTCGTCCTCGTCGGCGTCGGCCCAGCAGTGCCGGCTGTCGCCGATGAGCAGGCTGCCGTTGACGTTGAGCGGGTAGCTGCGGCCGTATCTCATGGCGTCGGTGCCCATGACCATGATGGGGTCCACGTCGGCGGGTTCGGTGACCTGGCGCACGACTTGGGTGGTGGTGATGGTGATGAGCCGCCGGAACCAGTTGACGAACACTCGGCTGGCGTCGGGGTCGGCGTGGAAGTGGCTGGCGTCGCCGCGGTACAGGTCCGCGTACACGTTGAGCCGTTCGGTGCGGGCCTGGGCGTGGCGTGGCGGCCATTCCTCGCCTGGTGCGAGGTCGGCTTCGGTGATGGGCACGTCCAGGTCGATGTCGGCGAGCGGCCAGTTGCGCAGCAGCCGGTCGGGGACGGGGCTGCGGTCGCCTGGCGTCCAGATGGTCTTGGGCGTCCGCATCTTGGTGCTGCCGTCGAAGGTCGGGTTGTCGCTCATGCGAGTATCTTCCCCCATAGGTGGGCGTGGTGGGCCATCACGAAGTAGCGGGCGGCGTCGCAGCCGTGCGCTCCGTCGGCGGATTTCTTGTCGCCCCTTTCGATGCCGGTGATGGCTGCCGAGGCTACGACCTTGTAGCGGCCGTTCTCACGGCGCAGCCGCTGGCACTTGGGGGCGACTCGCAGGTGCTCGCTGCGGTAGTACCGGTTGAGTTCTTCGACGCCTTTGATCTCGTCCTGGTCGGGCAGGATGAGGTCGGCGACGTGGCCGCTGTTGAGCATCCGGTAGTCGATGGCGTGCGCTTCGAGGGCGTCGCGGAGCTCCCAGCCGTCGGCGGGCACGACGAAGCTGTCCACGGTGCCTTCGAGGGTGGCCCATTCGTAGATCTTGCCTGCCTGCTCCCAGGCGGTGATCTGGGCTTCGGTGTCGCAGTCCCACACCCATTCGTCGCTGATGTACCAGCGCTCGGCTCCGTCGGGGTACACGTACCGCTCGCAGAGCAGTGCGTGGGTGACGGTGCGCAGCCCTACGTCGATGGCGACGACGCGTTCGACGGGTTCGAGCCAGTCGGGCGGTGCTTCGTAGCGGACGTGGGGGTGCATGAGTCCGGAGCCGGCGACCCACAGGCCGAGCAGGTCGCGTTGGATGCGCACGGGCGACATCGCTCTGGCGCGCACGAGGATCGCTTCCTGGGCGTCGGGGCTCCAGAACACGGGGTTGTCGATCAGCCGGAAGCTGTGGCTCTCGGCTCGGGTCAGCTCCCCGCTTGCGATCTTGTCGATCCATTCGGTCTTGACGGGATGGTCGGGACCTTGGGGGTTGCAGGTGCCCCCGAGACGCCAGTTGTGCCCGTAGGTGATGGTGCGGCCCAGGGCGAGGTCGAGCAGCTCCCGTGACGCCAGCGTGATCTCGTCGAACAGGAAGCCGTTGAGGCTGACGCCGAGGATGCGGTTGGCGGCCTGTTCGTCGCCTTCGCCGATGATGATGCGCCAGTAGTGGTTCCATCCGCCGTGGTAGCCGGGGATTGACCAGTGGTCCTGGCTGCGGCGCACCTGGATGCCGCGCTCGGCCGCCCACAGTGCCGTCTTGGCTTCGGCGATGACGATGTTGGCGTCGCGCGCTCCGAACGATGCGAGCCGTACCTGCTTGCGGGAGAACCGCATGGGCGCTCCCGCCTACTTGGCCTTGGCGGCGGCCTTCGGCTTCGCGGCTTCGGCGTTGGCGGCGTCCTGGTCGGCTTTGGCGTCGGCTTCGCGGTCGGCGAGCATCTGCGCCACCTCGTCGGGGATGCCGAGTTCCTCGAAGGGCAGGTCGAAGCTGACGAAGCTGGGCGCTTCGGGATGCACGAACCTGAGCCGGTCGTGGTCGTCGGTGGTGAGGCCGAGCCGGCTGGTGAGCACGGGTGCGTCGGCGCTGTCCACGTCGCTGTCGGACTGGCTGGCTGCGGAGCGCATCGTGATCTGGATGATGCGCGTGGCGTAGGGCACGACCCCGGCCCAGCGCAGCAGGTAGGTGTCCCGGTTGACGGCCGCGCCGGCGGTGTTGCCTTCGAGGAACCGCTGCGGCGACCGGTACGGGGCGAACGCTGCGGCTCGCAGGCTCGATCCGATGGGGATGACGTAGCTGGCCCACTGGGCGCTGCTGGTGGCGACGCCGGTGGCGTTGGTCGGGATGATGACCAGGCCGGCCCACGGTCCTGACAGCACTTCGGTGCTGCCGCCGATGCCGGCGTCCACGGCTGCCCGGCTGGGGATGGACTCCCGCAGGTCGATGCCCTGGTCTGCCAGGTACTGCACGACGGCGAGCGCGAGGCCCGACGGCATCACCCATGCTGCCCGCCGCGGGGTCGGCGCGTTGGTGCCGACGGCGATGGGGTTGATGAGGTTCTTGTTCCACAGCAGGGCGAGCGCCTGAAGGCCGGCCTTGGCGAACGCCTCGTAGGCGTCGCCTGTCTCGGCGTACGGGAACGCGTGGCCGATGTACTGGCTGTTGGAGCCGACCGCGATCTTGTTGTCGTTGCCGTTGGCGGTGCCGACCGTCTGGTAGCTGACCGCCGACACGACGCCGGCGACGAGCACGTCGAGCCGTCCGTTGAGCACCGCGGTGACGGCTCGGGCAAGCTCGGCTTCGAGGTTGCGTCCGCCGGCGGACTCGATGGTGTCCAGGAACGCGACCTGGCTGGTTGCCCGCACGAGCTTGCGGGCGAAGCTGATGCTCGCCAGCGTGGCCGTGCTGTAGGTGCCGGGTGCGGTCACGGTGGCGTCGCGGTCGGCGGGGGTGTCCACGGTGATGTTCGGCGTGAGGGTCGGCATGGAGCCGGACCGGGCGTCCCGCAAGGCTGCCTCGATGTCGCGGTTGGCGAGGCCGAGGTAGATGTTCTGCGAGTACAGCAGCGCCTGGATGGCTTCCATCTGGCGTGCTCGTGCGTTGGGCGTGTCAGCCATTGGGGCTGCCTCCTTGTGCGGTTGGGGTCCAGACTACACGGCTGTAGTTCGTCGGCGCAAGCATAACCGTCCGGCTGGACTGTTGACGCGAGACAGCCGGCCCGAAGGCCGGCCGTCTCCTGCCTGTGACAACACCCCTGCCAATCGCAGGCGGTGTCATCTTACCTACGCGTCTGCGAATGCGGCGTCGAACTCGGCATCGACGTTCTTCACGGTGATCTGCTTGGGCTTGCCGTCGCCCTTGCCGTCGGCCTTGCCGTTGCTGCCTGAGCGCCCCGGCCGGGTGGGTCCGGTGCGGCCCGCTGTCTGGCGGCTGCGGGTGCGGCCTTCGGT
>VYDF01000215.1 GCA_009843565.1 Acidimicrobiia bacterium
CGTGGATGCTGCGTCTCCCAGCCCCAATTGGGCCCGATACCGATTTTGCCTGTCTGCTGGGGTGATGCGATCCGAATCTGCGGCATTGGGGATAACCACCACCTTTTCCGGGTCAGCGTCAGGGTCCAGCTTGGATCGAACATTGTCGGCCATACCCTCCGACAACACAGTCACCGCCGCGGCCCGCCGATACACCCAGCGCTCCAGCCGGCTGGCCGCAGCCGCGACTCTGGCGTTCTGCAAGACGCCGGTATCCACCGCCGCGTCGGGAAACACATCCTGCACGTTGAACACCAACGGCACCCGTCCCCGCCATGCGGCGGCCCACCCCGCAACCCCCAAGGTGAGCGGAGGCGACATGGCGAACACCACATCGCAGCGGGCCGCGGCGGCGACAGCATCGGTACCAGCCAATACTGTGAATCCAGCGAACGCGGCCGCCCGGGCCGGTAGCCGCTTCTTGTCGGCAGGAAACGGATGCCATCGCCTGATCCGACCCCACGGCTCCTCCTGGGTCCGTACCAGTCGCCCTGTCCATCCGTGAGCCACCGCGTGGTCTCGATACCAGGGGAGACTGGTTACCACCTCCACCCGATGGCCGCGGGCCGTCCACTGCTCGCAGATGGCGGTCATCACATCTCCGGTGGGAGCGGTGTCCGGCTCATAGTGCGGACACAGGACAAGGATCGTGAGTTGTTCCATCATCCAGCTACCTGGGAATACAAACGACACAACTTGGCCGCGGAGTCGACTTCAGCCAAGGCACTAACCCGAGACAAGCCCGCCTCGCTCAGCTCGCGGCGGGAATCAGAATCAACCACCAGCTTGGCGATGGCCTCAGCCCACTGGGAGTCGTCGTCGGGGTCCAGCAGCCGGCCCCCCATTCCCACCACTTCAGGCAGGGCCCCGACGTCGGCGGCCACCACCGGACAGCCCCGGGCCATGGCCTCGACCACGGGGAGGCCGTAACCCTCGTATTTCGATGGGAACACCGTGGCCACCGCCTGTCGGTACAGGCCGTCGAGCACCGAGCGGGGAATGCGGCCCAGCCGATGCCAGCGGCGCCCCACCCCCAAGTCGACGGCCAACTGGTCCAGCTTGGCATCTTGAGGGCCGCGCCCCCCGGTGGCCACCAACTCCACGTCCACCCCATCGGCGGCTAGCCGGGACAGCGCCCGCAGTAGCACCTCGTGGTTCTTGTGGGGATAGGCCACCGCCGGATAGAGCACGAACGGGTGGGACAAATCCGGCACTGCGGCGGCCAACGGCATCTCTGCGGTGCCCAAAGAGGCGTCCACCGGCGCGGGCACCACCGCCACTCGCTGGGAGTCCACTCCCAGGCGCTCCACCAAGCGGCTCCGGCAGAACTCGCTCACGGTTGCAATCGCCTCGGCCCGGCGCACCGACCACGGCAACATCGCCTTCAGGTACATCCGCTTGACCAAGCTGAAGCGCTTGGGATGATCCAAGGGTTGCAAGTCGTGGATGGTCACGATCACCGGCTGGACACCCAGCCAGGGCACAGTCCCCCCCAAATGGTGAACCACGGCCAGATCGCGGCGACGGCACTGGGCCGCCAACCATGTGTTCTCGATGAACACCCGCAGCGGTCGACTCCTCGCCGGTGGCGATACCACCACCTCGTGACGATCGGCCAGCGATGGATGAGCCTGGGCAAACCCCCGCGGCGCGAACAACGTCAGCCGCACGGGGGCGTCGGCGGGGATGGCTGAGACCAGCCTGACCGCATAGTCCTCCGAACCCCCAACTCTGCCCGACCGCAGCCACAGGAGGTTCACCCCCACCGATATCTTCTCAGCGGTCACCCCGCCAGCTCCTCATGAACCCGCCAACTCTTCATAGACCCGCCAGCTCCCTATAAATCTCCATGAGGCCCTCGGCAGTGCGCTGCCAAGTGAATTCGGCCAGCGCTCGCTCCCGGCCCTGCTTGCCCAAGCGGGCAGCATCATCGGGGGCGTTGAGCAGCCCGGTTAGCGCGTCGGCGATTTCCTGAGGATTGGTGGGATCCACCAGCACCCCGGTCGAGCCAGCCACCTCGGCGGTGGCCCCCGCCACCGACGTCACTACCGGCGTCCCCTGCACCATCGCCTCCAACACCGGCAGGCCGAATCCCTCGGTCAGGCTCGGGTAGCACACCGCCGCCGCGGCCTGCATCAGCGCCCGCTTGTCGGCTTCGGCCACGAACCACAGCAGGCGGATCGATTGATCAGACGGAGCCAACGCTCCGCCCAGGTTCGACTTCCACCCATCAGGACCTACCAGAACCAGCTGCTGACCCTTGCGCCCGAGCAATTGCCATGCCTCCAGCAGCCCGGCCAGGTTCTTGCGAGGCTCAGCTGTGCCCACCCACAACACGAACTGATCAGCCAAGCCGAACCGCTGCCGCACTTCGTCGGCCTCATCGGGCAGCACCAAGCGGTCATCCGACCAGTACGGCACCAAACGCACCCGGTCGGCGTCAATCCCCACCCGAAGGCAGTCATCTGCGGTGTGTTGGGACGGGCACACCACAATGTCGGCGTCGTTGCGAGTCAGCTCCAACGATCGGGCAAAAAACCGCAAGCCCCGGGGCGTGAAATGGTCTGGGTGGCGCAAGAACGCCAAGTCGTTCACCGTCACCGCCAGCGGCGCCGACCGGGGAGGCACTGCCATGCCGGTCGCATGTATCGCACTCACCGGCCCCGCCACTCGCTCCACCGATGGCCTCCGCATCTCGTGCCAGCTCCAGTACAGACCAACTCGCGGCAATCTAAGGCCGGCCACCTCGATACCCGGCTCGAACGGTTCTTCGGGCAGGTTTCGGTGCCAAGCTGAAATGCCGACCATCTCCGGCGGTTCCTGTAGGCGGCCCAGGGCCTCAACGCACCCCAGTGCGGCCGTTGCCGTCCCCCCCGGCACCCGGTGCCAGCATTGCTCAAGAGTGATCGCTACTCGCACTGTCCCGATTCTGCCAGCCCGAACTCAATGTGTACGCCGCGGACCACTAGTGTGAGGTCTGATGAGCGGCTTTTGGGCAGACCAGCGAGTTCTGGTCACTGGAGGCACCGGGTTCTTGGGCCAAGCAGTTTGCCGGCTGCTCAACCAACAAGAACCCACCGTTTTGGCTGCTCCGTCAAGCGCCGACTACGACCTGCGACGGGCTGATGACACCCGGAGGCTCCTGACCGACATCCAGCCCGACACGGTGATCCACCTGGCCGCCCGAGTGGGAGGCATAGGTGCCAACCAGGAACGGCCCGCCGACTTGTATCTCGACAACCTGCTCATGGGCACCAATGTCATCGAGCAATGCCGGCTGGCGAGAACCGACCGGCTGGTTGTGGTGGGCACCATCTGCTCGTACCCCAAGCACACGAAGGTGCCGTTCACCGAGGATTCCCTTTGGACCGGGTACCCCGAAGAGACCAACGCCCCCTATGGGGTGGCCAAGCTGGCCAATCTCGTACAACTCCAGGCCAACCGCGACCAATACGGCCAGCATGGCATCTATCTGATGCCCACAAATCTGTACGGTCCGGGCGACAAATTCCACCCGTCGGTGTCCCACGTCATTCCCGCCCTCATCAAGAAATGCGTGGACGCGGTTGAAGCCGGCCACGACAGCATCGAGGTATGGGGTACCGGCACGGCCAGCCGGGAGTTCCTCTATGTGGATGACGCCGCCCGCGGCATCCTGCTCGCCGCTGAGCACTACCGGGGGGCGGCCCCGGTAAATCTGGGGGCCAACCATGAAATCGCCATCAAAGAGCTAATACACGACGTGGCCGAGATCACCGGATTCGCCGGTCGCATCGAATGGGATGCGTCCCCGCCCGATGGCCAACCCCGCCGTTGCGTCGATGCCAGCCGGGCCAAGGAGCTGTTCGGATTCGAGGCCACTACCCCGTTTCTCGAAGGTCTGCGACGCACCTACCTGTGGTTCCTGGCCAATCGTCAAGAAGCGGAGTCTCTCGGGCTGTCCAACACCTCGCCATAGTCGCTGCCCACCACCACTTCTACATCGGCACCATCGATCTCAGCTACCAGCTCTACCTTCGGCGCGGGCGCCAAGTACCGGGCCAGCAGCTCAGCCTCGTCCTCAAACGCACTGGTATGGCGAACTACCGTTCTTTGCACGTCAAACCGGTCGGCGTTGCCCCGTTCCACCACGGAGAACCCAGCCCGCTCCAAGGCATCCTCCACCCCGGCCACGGTGCCCGACGGGGTGCCGTTCAGCACTCTCACTCGGACCCCGGCCAGGCTTCCCGCCCGGAAGAACTCCAGCACCGGCTGTGCCTGCTCCACCGCCAACAGAAGCACTTGCTTGCCGTCGATGGTTGCATCTACCACCGGTAGCTTGTAGCGCTCAATCTGATCTACCTGGAACGACCGGAACTCATCACCCAAATCAACGATCTGTCCAATGGTGATGCGGTCGTCCAGGGTGATGCTGGGGTTGTCATCGTCCAATAGCTCGTTGGCTACTCGTCTCAGGGTCAGCGGATTGCGGATGCCCTTCTCCACCGCCCGCTTGAGGGTGGCCACCATAAAGTCCTGCTGGCGCTGGTTGCGCTCCAGGTCATTCCACACGCCGAGCCTCACCCAGTCGTCGTCGTTAGCCGGATTTCCGCCGTCAACCAGTGTCAGCGGCCGGCGGGTCCGCACATAGGCCAGCGCCGTG
>VYDF01000305.1 GCA_009843565.1 Acidimicrobiia bacterium
ACTGCATCATGATCTACACACAACACTTTTCGGCAAAAAAATGGAATTGGTCTTTGACCCCACGGCTTCGAGCTAAAACACCAGCGGGGAAGGGATTAAAGGCGGGCTACGGGTTGTGACGCCTAAGTGCAGGCGTCGGTGGCCAGGTGGGCGGGATCGGCGGCACCGCCAGCAGTGGGCTCGAATGCGGCGTGGTGCGCCGCTGATATGGTGGCTCCAAATGCTTCCCCCTCTTCAACCCTCCTAGAGGGAGCATGAAATGAACACCGCTATCGCAACCACTTTGATTGGCGTCCTGGGCACTGGCCTTCTCGGCTTCTTTTTCTTTCAGCTCAGAACGATCATTGGAGGCCTGAACCGGCTCAGCGATCAGCTTCGGGGTCTTGAAGATAGGTTCATGGCCCATTTGACGGACCTCCAAAAGGAGGTCCACGAGGGCTTCAAGGACCACGGGGAGCGTCTGGCCCGCATCGAGGCAAGCTCGACAGCAACCCCCCTTCCGAGGCCGCATAGACCCCTCTAGGCGCAGGCGTCGGTTGCGAGGTGGGCAGGGTCGTCGCCGAAGCGGGCGCCGGTGAGGGCTCGGCAGGCCGAGGTGAGCTCGCGGCGGAAGTCTGAGGGGTGAGTGGCGGCGAGGATGTCGCCAGCGAGTTGGCGTTTGTGGGCTTGGCGGGCTTCGCGTCGGGTTTTGCCTTCTGTGGCTTTGCTGGCGACCGCATCGACGGCGTCGGTCTTGTCCAGGCGCCGCGAGCGGCGCTGGGTGGTCGAGCCGGCCAGCGGGAGGAGGCGTTGTGGCGGTTGCTTCGGCTCCAGCCCGCGTCCTATGTCGTGTCGTTCGATGTGTGGCCGGAGGCCAGGGTGCAGCCGGTGGTGCACTGGCGGGGCGATCTGGTTGTCAAGGCCGCTAGCACCCCGGTGCATGTGGATGGCCATGTGGAGGTTCGGTAGAGCCATGGCCGTTTCTAAGGGTCGCAGGAGGCCAAGGTGTATCTCAAGCCCCCCACCTAAAGACACCGGGCTACACGGAGTTGTCATAGGGGCGAGTCAGATTCATACGCTGCGTGTATGCAAGATGTTAGGAACCAAATCGCTCTTTGTGTCGTCGCAACTGCTGTCGGGTTGATGATCAATGGCTAGGCAGTTGAGGCGGTGGCTAACCGTCGGAATCGCAATTGTGCTGCTGGCCGCTGCCTGCGGGACGAACAGGGGCGGAGACAGCCAGTCCGACAATGTGCCGACCCCGATTGATCTCGGTGAAGACGGGGCGGAGCAGGGCGTGCTTCTCACCGGCCGTCTAAGTGAGGGCGATGCGGTCGACTCCAATCGTCCGTCTGAATCCCTGCTGCCGCCCCGCACAGGCGAAACCACTGACAGGCCGTCCCCGGCCGGGCTGGATATCACGCAGAACCCACGGCACTGGCCTCGGCCTCCGTCGGCCCCGAACGCCCCCGCGGGCACAAGCCCATCGTCAGGCAGCATCGTGTGGGAGTGGAACTGCCCGCTCGACCGCGGCGCGGCGATCACCTCTTTCGAGTTCCGCTGGCGGCTTTCCGGAGAGACCTCTTGGCGGACATCGCTGACCACGACCATCCCGCGGCTCGAACAGAGCGGTTTGACAAACGGCACCGCGGTCAAGGCGCAGGTGCGAGCGAAGAACTCGCGGGGTTACAGCTCGTGGTCGCGGACCGGTAAGGCGACGCCAGCCGCTACCGCTCCGGATGGTGGGAGAACTCTCGCTCTGCGCGCCGACACCGGCGACACCTCCGGTGAGATCGACCTGTCGTGGCTCGAACCCGACAGCGGCGGCGCGGCGATCATCAAATACGAGGTGCAGTGGCGCACCGCTATCCAAGAATTCTCATTCAGCCGGCAACTGACTACTGCCCAGACCACGGCGACCGTCACCAGCCTCGCCAACGGCACCGAGTACTTCTTCCGGGTGCGGGCGGTCAACGCGCAGGGCAAAGGTGCGTGGTCCAACGAGGCGGCCGCGACCCCGGAACCCGCCCAGGCGATCCCGGACGTCGCCAACGCGCCCACCGGCCACGCCGGGCAGGGAGTCGTCCGCTGGACATGGAACGCCCCGTCCGACAACGGCGCCGACATCTCCTCCTACCAGTTCCGCCTCCGCCAAATGGACGCAGTCTCATGGAACACGCACACCGTCAACACCCCGTACTACGAGGCGTCGAGCCTGACCAACGGCCAACAGTACGAAGCCCAGGTGCGGGCCACGAACAGCGTCGGCCAGCAGACATCGTGGTCGCTATCGGGCAGCGCCACCCCCGCGGCGGCCGTCCCCGACCAGGTCCAGGCGGTGGCTCAGGCGAACGGGCCGACTGGCATCACTGCAACTTGGGGGGAGCCGGAGGCCAACGGCGATGCCATCGACAACTACACCGTCCAGATCGCCACCGACAGCGATTTCACTGTCAACATGGCCTCCCACACCCAGGAGGATCTCGACCGCACGTTCACCGGCCTCACAGAGGGCACCACCTACTACGTCCGCGTCCGGCCCAACAACGGAGCTGGGAACGGGTCGTGGTCGCCGACGACGTCTTTGGCGTGGGATGACGGTATCGACGTGCCGGACGCTCTGGGCGCTCCGGTCGGCAGTCTGGCCGGGAGCGGCGCTGTCCGGTGGAGGTTCGGAACCGACAACACCGGCGGCACCGATCTGACGCGCTACGAGTTCCAGGTCCGCACATCGGGCGAGAATTGGCCGTCGTCGGTTGAGCAGATCACGCCGGGCGACCCATCGTTCCTCGACTCCGGCCACGACGGTGGGACAGTGCGCCAGACCCGCGTCCGGGCGGTGGGGCCAGGCGGCACATCGGACTGGTCGCCGACCGGTAGCTTCACCGCCGCCACCCCTCCGGCAGCGCCCACCGGCGTACAACTCGTAGCGCGGAGACCGGACCCGCACAATTTTCCGAATTACTACCAAAACGGGATTCGGTGGACCGCCCCGGCCGACGGCGGCAGCTCGATTCTCGGCTATGAGGTTTTTGGTGTGGTTTTAGGCGGCGGCTGGCTGCTCTACGCGGTGGGGGAGAACGCAGTCCCAGCCGGAACCACCGAATTGTTCTCCACTACTGCCCACACCGGCGGTTCCTTGACGCTTCTGGTGCGGGCGTTCAACGCGGTCGGGTACGGCCCCTGGTCAGACTGATGGCGAAACCCGGCGCGATCATCGAAGGGCAAGAGCCCAACAGTTCATCGACCGCGCCCGCAACGCCGGCGGTGGGTTGGGTTGCCGCGTCGTGCGCCGTTGATATGGTGGGGCCAGAAGCTTCCCCCACCCCAACCCTCCAAAGGGAGGGAAGAGACAAATGAGCGACATCGTTCAAACCACCCTGATCGGCCTGCTGGGAACAGGCCTTCTTGCCATTGTGATCCACTACCTGCGCGACCTGTCCACCAGGATTTCCAGCCTCGAGTCGACAGTCAAGACCATGGGCACCGACGTCGCGGCCATGGGCGCCGACATGGCGGCCATGGGCGCCAATCTCGCGAGCCTGGGCACCGATGTGACGAAATTGGGTGCCGACGTCAAGACCATGGGTGCCGACATCAAGACCATGGGTGCCGACATCGCTAGCAAGCTGGGAGCCCAAGGCCAGAGAATCGACCGCGTATACGACATCTTGTTGTTGCACGGCGAACGCCTTGTTCAAGTAGAGGTGGCGGTGAAGGGCCAAGGGAGCGCCCGGCCCGCATAGGGAAGAAGCTCGACAACAACCCCCCTGCCGAAACCTCCTAGCTTCTTCTAGGCGCAGGCGTCGGTGGCCAAGTGGGCAGGATCGTCGCCGAAGCGGGCGCCGGTGAGGGCACGGCAGGCGGAGGCGAGCTCACGGCGGAAGTCGCCTGGGTGGGAGGCGGCGAGGATGTCGCCGGCGAGCTGGCGGGCGACGGCCTCGCGGCGGGTGTAGGGCAGGGCGCAGACTTCGGCCACACCGTCTTTGTCGTCGTCGTGGGGATAGGTGGTGGGGCCGCCCAGCGAGCGGTTGGCGCAGAAGGTTGGGCCGGTGATGATGCCGGAGTAGAAGGCACCGCCGTCGTTGATGGGCACCGCGGGGAGAGCGGCGAGTTCGCTGCCACCGCAGTTGTCGTCGCCGGGGGTGGTGGCGCAGGCGGCGTTTACCAGTGCCCGGTATGCGTCGGTGTGCTGGACGGCGAGGGCCTCGACGGCTCTCTGGCGGGCGATGGCCTCACGGCGGGTGTAGGGAAGTGAGCACACGTCGGCAATGCCGTCGCCGTTGGAGTCGTGGGCGATGAGGTGGGCGCCTCCAAGGGAGAGATTGGTACAGAAGTCTGGGCCGTCGATCGTCCCGGAGTAGAACGCGCCGCTGGCGGGTGAGGCTGTGACCGGGGTCGTATCGTTCGAGGTGCCGATGGCTCCTTCGCCGACGCCGTTTGTGGCCCGAACCTGGAAGGTGTAGGTGAGCACGCCGGTGCCGGTGTCGAGGCCGGCAAGGGTGACGCTATTGGTGTCGGCCGAGACCTCTGTCCAGTCGCCGTAGTCGCCAATGCTCACCTTGGTGCGGTAGTGCCAGGCGGTAATGCTCGAGCCGCCGTCGTAGCCAGCGGTCCACGACACGGTGATTTCGCCGTTGGCGCCCACCGCAGACACCGCAGGCGCCGATGGGGTGGTGGCCGGTACGGGCGGGA
>VYDF01000299.1 GCA_009843565.1 Acidimicrobiia bacterium
AAATGTCTGCCGGAGTCGACCCGCTGATTGATATCGGCTTCTGCGATGACGCCGACTTGGTGGTGGTCGCCTACGGCTCGGTGGGCAAGTTCGTGCGTTACGCCTGCCTGCAACTGCGCGAGGCCGGACACCGGGTGGGCTACGTGCGCCCCATCACGCTGTGGCCGTTCCCATCCGACGCCGTGCACGACGCGGTTGCCGGTGCCGCCAAGGTGGCGGTGTACGAGCAGAACATGGGACAGATGGTCGACGACGTGCGGCTGGCTACGCTGGGGGCAGTGCCGGTGGAGTTCATCGGGAGCCCGAGTTGGGATCATTCCGGTTTTGGGATCGGACCCGACATCAACGTTCCCGATATCTCCGAGCGCATCCTGGAAGCTGTGTCATGAGGGGAAGAGGGTCATGAAGGGAGGTGGGTTATGAGCGACGAGCGGATATACCTTTCCACCGATTCGCCGCCTCAAGAGCCTGCCGCGCTGGTGGACGACTTCACCCCCTCCCTCATCACCCAGGCCAACCACCACCTCTGCCCTGGCTGTGGGGAGCCCATCGCCATCCGGGCCGCCATGGAGGCCATCGAAGAGCTGGAATTGGCCCAGCGCACCATCATGGTGTTCGGAATCGGCTGCTATACCGCCTTCGCCCACAACCTCGACGTAGAAGTAGTGCAGGCCCTGCACGGCCGGGCCCCATCGGTGGCCACCGGCATCAAGCGGATGCTGCCGGACGGGTTCGTGATGACTGTTCAAGGTGACGGCGACATGGTCAACGAGGGGCTCCAAGAAGTGCTCCATGCCGCCGCAAGGGGCGAGAGCATCACCTGCCTGCTGTTGAACAACGGCGTGTTCGGCGAAACCGGTGGTCAGATGACCACAACCACCACCCTGGGCCAGCGCACCAAGACTTCAATCGAGGGGCGGGATCCCCACCAGCACGGCCACCCGATTCTGCTTTCTGATCTCGCTGCCACCATGGACGGCGCGGCCTATGTGGCCCGGTGCGCGGTGAACAACGCCGGCAACGTGGCCCGCACCAAGCGCTACATCACCCGGGCCTACGAATCCCAGATGGCCGGGGAAGGGTTCAGCCTGGTGGAAATCCTCACCATGTGCCCCACCGGCTGGTTCGTCGACACCCTGGAGGGCCCCGAATACCTCCAAGACACCCTCGCCCCCGTCCACAACATCGGTGAGCTGAAAACGCCCTAGTCCAGCAACAGATCCCGCAAGGCCTGACGATGCCCGCCATCTAGGCCCAAACCGTTGGCCCAATACTGATCGAAAGTACCCCAGGCATCGTCCAACACCCGCAACTGCTCGGCGAAGTAGTCCTCGTGCACGGTGACCATCGGCTTCATCAGCTCCCCAAAGCGACTGGGGTTCACGTACTGGTTGGTCTCCAAGTAGTGGTCCACCACCTGGTCTTCAGGCACACCCACTGCTAGCAACAGCAGGCTGGCCGCCCAGCCGGTGCGGTCTTTTCCCGCGCTGCAATTGAAAAGCAACGGGACCACCCCCGGCGCCAGCAAGCCCCTGACAAACTCACCGAATTGAGCCGTGCGTTCAGGATCGCCCACCGACCTCGCCGACGCATCTTTCATCCACTGGAAGGCCTTGCCATTGCCGAATCGCTCTTCCAACTGCGCGGCGGTGAACGACGAGAAGTCCTCCCGCATCCCGGACGGGTTCTGAGAATCGGCCATCGGCAGTGAGATCAGCTCCACCCCATCGGGCAAACGGTTGGGGCCCTCCACGGCAAGGTCGCCCTGGTTGCGAAAGTCAAAGACGGTGCGAATGCCCAGCGCAGCCAGTGCTTCCACGTCAGAAGCAGACGCTTCGGCCAAATGGCCCGACCGAAACACCAGGCCCGATCGCACTCGTCGGCCCTCCACCGTGGTCTGACCTCCGAGAGAGCGGAAGTTGCGAATAGATTCCACGCCGCGCACCCTATCGGCAGGGCATCAAAACCCCAGCACCGGAGATGAATCGACCAATAGATGACACGAGAGAGAGAAGAGGCTAAAGTCTCGCGTCAATATCCGAGTAGGGGCCGGCCGACCATTGGCGTGGTCCAAGGAGACACAACTATGACCAAGACCAAGTTGATTTTCATTGGGCTGGCAGTGGCGCTGGTCGGTTTCTTGTTCGCCGGGTCAGCCTCGGCTCAGGACCAGACACTCACCGCTGATCCAGCTTCGGTGTCGGAGCCAGGCACTTACGACTTCACGTTGACGGCGGATGGCTTCACCAAATCGTCCACGAACCTTGCCGTATGCAACACCGCCGATCCCGGTCCTGATGGATGGGGACAGGCGACCCTGATGCAGTTCTGCGGCGGATTCGGTAGCTCTCAGGACGGGACGATGGGCCCATTCACCGTGGAAGGTGTGGAAGTCACTGAAAACGGCGTGACCTTCATTCTGTTCGAACTCGTTCCCGACGGCGAGGCCGCCAGTATCGCCGTGGAGATCGGAATGGACGACATGATGGAAGACGACATGCTGGCTGAGACTGGCGTGGAGACGTCGGTGCTCGTGATCATCGGTGCGGGTATCGCCCTCGCCGGTCTGATGGTGTTCGGCCTCAGCCGCCGGATGCGCACTCTGTAACATCACCACCTGAACTAAATACTCGGTGCCCCGGGCCTTCGGGTCCGGGGCACCGGTCGTTAACAGCGCAGGTCGAGACGCTCAGCCCACAAATGGGTGACACAAACGAAGTGCTGTATTAGGGTTTCGCCATCCATAGGAGCAGGGGCCGATTGGTCACTGACACAGCCCAAGGAGATACGTCATGACCAAGACCAAGTTGATATTCGTTGCGATGGCAGTGGCGCTGGTGGGATTTTTGTTCGCCGGTTCCGCGTCAGCCCAGGACCAGACGCTTACCGCTGATCCTGCCGCGGTGCCCGAACCAGGTACCTACGAGATCACCCTGCACGGAGCTGGCTATACGCTCTCGTCGGTGAATTTCGTGATCTGCGGTACCGCTGACATGGAAGCCATTACCGGGCCGTCTGGCGGCGCCGGACTGATCGCAGAATGCGGCGGTTTCGGCTCAGCGGTCGATTTGGAAGCAGATGGCACCTACACCGCTACCCATGAAGTTGAAATCGGAGAAGAAGGCGTCGCCTTTGGCCTGTTCCAGCTCGCGTCAGATGGTGAAGGCGCATTCGTTACCGTGGAGGTCGACCCTGACGCTGCCATGGACGACATGGAAGAGATGCCGGCAACCGGTGTGAACTCGTCATTGCTCGTGATCATCGGTACGGGCATCGCCCTCGCTGGTGTGATGGTGTTCGGGCTCAGCCGCCGGCTGCGCACTCTGTAGTACCACCACCTGAACGAAATACTCGGTGCCCCGGGCCTTCGGGTCCGGGGCACCGGTCGTTATAGGGTCAGGCCATGTCCTATGAGCTGATCCTGATCGATGATCCTGCGCCGCATGTCCGGCGCATCACCCTGAACCGACCGGAGAAGCGCAACGCGATCAGCACGCCGATGCGAAAGGAGCTGCTCGCCGCTCTCCAAGCTGCTGATGTAGACGACGACGTTCGGGTGTCGATCATCCGGGGAGCAGGTCCGTGCTTCTCATCGGGCTACGACCTGTCCGACTCCCTCATGGACGACCCGCCCCACTACACCGCGGGCGGCGACGGCCAGTGGTCCCGCCATGTGACCGATAGCTGGCTGGCCATTTGGGAGCTGGCCAAGCCGGTCATCGCCCAAATCCACGGCTATGCCCTGGCCGGAGCGTCAGAGCTGGCCGCCGCTTGCGATCTGGTCTACGTGGCCGACAATGCCGACATCGGCCACCCGGTGGTGCGGGTGCTGAGCCCGCCCGATTTCAACTACCACCCCTGGCTGGTGGGGTTCCGCAACGCCATGGAGATGATGCTCACCGGCGACTCCTACACCGGCGCCGAAGCGGCGGCCATGGGCTTCGCCAACCGGGCCTACCCCGAGGCCGAGTTAGAGGAGCGGGTGTTGGAAATGGCCCAGCGGGTGGCTCGGGTGCCGTCCGACCTCCAGCAGATCAACAAGCGCAGCGTCCACCGGGGCATGGAGGCCATGGGCACTCGCAACGCCATCCGCACCATGTCGGAGTACCAGGCCTTGGCCGGCAATGTGCCGTCGGTGCAGGAGTTCAAACAGCGGGCCCTGGAGAGCATCAAGTCGGTGGTCGACCGCCCAGCCGCGGCTGGTTCCGACGACGGGGAGAGCTGATGCAGATCTGGCGCCAGCATGAGCTAGGCGATCCGGTGGAATTGCTCCGGATGGAAGAAGCCGATTCTCCCGAGGCCGGTCCCGGTCAGGTTGTGGTTGATGTCGAGGCCGTCGGGCTGACGTTTGTCGACTGCCTCATGGCTCGAGGCCTCTACCAGATGGAGACCAGGCTCCCGTGGTCCCCGTGTACCGAGGTGGTGGGCCGGGTGCGAGAGGTGGGCGATGGGGTCAATCACCTGGCCGTGGGTGACCGAGCGGTGGGCATCGGCGGCGGGTCGCTGGCCGAGCAAACTGCGCTCCGAGCCAGCGGAGTACACAAGCTGGCCGAGGGGATCTCAGCCGGAGCAGCGGCCGCGGCGCTGGTGAACTACGGCACCTCGTGGTTCGCCCTTTACGACAGAGGGCAATTGGCCGAGGGCGAGACGCTGCTGGTTCACGCC
>VYDF01000291.1 GCA_009843565.1 Acidimicrobiia bacterium
GGCCGGCACGGTGGCTAGAAGCGACGATCCGGCGTGGTCGCCGGGCGACAAGGTGATTGTGAACGGCTGGGACGTGGGCGAGTCGTATTGGGGAGGCATGGCCACCAAGGCGGCCATGGACGGCGGCTGGCTCACTCCACTCCCCGACGCCTACTCCACCCACCAGGCCATGGCGTTGGGCACGGCGGGCTACACCGCCATGCTGTGCGTGTTGGCCCTCGAGGAACACGACATCACCCCTGATATGGGACCGGTGATCGTGACCGGCGCCGCCGGAGGGGTGGGCAGCGTGGCTGTGGCGGTGCTGGCCAAGCTGGGCTACCAGGTGATTGCCTCCAGCGGCCGCATCGATTCTGAGGGCGACTACCTGCGCGAGCTGGGAGCGTCCGAGCTCATTCACCGCGATGAGCTCTCCGGCCCGGCCCGGCCTTTGGGCAAGACCCGCTTCGCCGGGGGCGTCGACACGGTGGGCAGCCACACCCTGGCCAACATCGTCTCCCAGACCCAGCCCCACGGGTGCGTGGCCGCCTGCGGCCTGGCCCAGGGCATGGATTTCCCCAGCTCGGTAGCCCCGTTCATCCTCCGGGCTGTCACCTTGGCCGGCGTCAACTGCGTCTACGAGCCCGCTGAGCGCCGGGCCCAAGCCTGGAATCGGCTGGCCCAGAACCTTGACACCGCCAAGCTCGACGCCATGACCAACACCATCGGCCTGGCCGACGTCCCCGCCGCCGCCGCTGCCATTCTCGCCGGAGAAATCCGCGGCCGGGTGGTCGTCGATGTAAGCAGCTAAATTTCTGAATCAACGGAGGAGACTGATGGAACATCACATCGTCATCAGCGCTGACACGCATTGCGGAGCTGACTTGAGGGGCTACCGGCCCTATCTGGAGTCCCGCTACCACGACGAATTCGACGAGTGGGCCAACTTCATGGATGAGCACAACGAGCGGCGCAAGGCCATGTTTGCCGACATAGAGCGCTCGCCTATGGAGGTGGGGGTGGACGGCGATCCCGAGGTGTGGGGCCACCGCAACTGGTCGTCGTCTGATCGATTGGCCGAACAAGAGGCCGACGGCTTCATCGCCGAGGTGCTGTTCCCCAACACTCAGCCTCCGTTCGCCCCGCCCGCTGCTACTGCATTCGAAGCGCCTCCCTACTCGGACAACTTCGAGCACCGCTGGGCCGGGCTCCGTGCCCACAATCGCTGGGTGGCTGATTTCGTGAGCCAGGCCCCCGAGCGCCGGGCCGGCATCGCCCAGGTGTTCTTGGGCGACGTGGAGGGTTCAGTCAAGGAAATCGAGTGGGCCGCCGAGAATGGCTTGACCGGAGGCGTGCTCATCCCCGGCGCTCCCCCCGATTCGCCGTTCGAGCCGCTGTACTCCAAGTCGTACGAGCCCATCTGGGCCGCCACCGCGGCGGCAGGACTGCCGCTGAACCACCACGCCGGCGGGGGGTCGCCCAACTACGGCAACCACTTTCCCTCGTCGCTGGCCATGTTCATTCTCGAAGCCACTTGGTGGACCCAGCGGGCGCTGTGGCACCTGATGTTCTCGGGGGTGTTCGAGCGCTACCCCACGTTGAAATATGTGACCACCGAGACCGGCACCGCGTGGGTACCGGAGACCCTAGAAAGGCTGGAGAGCTTCTTCCACCGGATGAAGTACTCCAAGTACGGCTCCGAGACGGTGTTCGGGAGCCAGGCAGTGGCCGAGATGTCGCTCACCCCCAGCGAGTACTTCGCCCGCCAGTGCTACATCGGAGCGTCGTTCCTACGACCGTCAGAGGCCCTGCTCACCCGCACCGTGGGCATCGACCGGGTCATGTGGGGCTCCGACTACCCCCACATCGAGGGGTCGCACCCCCACACACGCCAACACCTGCGGCTGACGTTCGCCAACCTCACCGAGGAAGAGACCACCAAAATCCTCACCACCAACGCCGCCGAGGTCTACGGGTTCGACCTAGAAGCGCTGGCCCCGCTGGCCGAGCAGTTCTGCCCCACCAAAGCCGAGGTTGCCACCCCCATCGACTACTCCGAGATCCCCGAGCGGGCCAAGGGCTGCCCGGGCATGAACCCCCTCAACCAGGTCCAGTCGGCGGCCTGAGCCACAGCCAAATCCAGGGACAGGCGTGTCGTCGATCTTTCCGCCCCTGGACTATCCCCAAGGCACCAGCGTCCATGGCCTCTTGGAGGCGGCCGCCGACCGGTTGCGAGATCAAGTTGCCGTCCGGTTCGAGGACCGAGCGCTGACCTACGGGGAGTTCAACCGGCAAGCTGACGGGTTCGCCCGCCTGCTGGCTGACCGAGACATAGAAGCCGGCCAGCGAGTGGCGGTCATGGCCTCGAACCGGCCTGAGTTCTTCGCCGCGGTCTTCGGGATCCTCAAGCTGGGGGCATCTGCGGTGATGATCAGCTCGGCGTGGAAACAAGCCGAAGCCGCCCACGCCGTGGACCTCACCGAGCCGATGCTGGCCGTGACCGACGGCGACACCCACTTTCACCTCCCCGACCACCTTGCCGAACGGGTGATCCACCTCGACAATGACCCCGAAGTCGAGGCCTTGGTAGACAGCCCGGCTGATCCGGTTGCCGTCGACCTGGATTGGGATCAGACCGAGGCGGTGCTGGTGTTCAGCTCGGGCACCACCGGAATGCCCAAGGCGGTGCGCCATACCCACGCCAGTATGGGCGCCGCCGTCATCTTGTGGGAATCGGTGCTGGGGCTGACCGCCGACGACCGTTTCCAGATCGCCACTCCGCCGTTCCACATTCTCGGACTGCTCAACTTGTTCGCCTCGGTGCGGGCCGGCTCGTCGGTACGCCTCCACCCCCGGTTTGATCTCGAAGCGGTGCTGGCCGCCATCGAAACCGACCGCATTACCGTGGAGATGGCGGTGGCCCCCATCGCATTGGCCATGGCCAACCATCCTCGCTTGGAGGACTACGACCTGTCGTCGCTGCGCTACATCATGTGGGGAGCCACGCCGGTAACGGCAAGCGTGGCCCAGCGGGTAACCGAGCGCACCGGCGTGGGCTTCTTGCCCGCCTACGGGGCCAGTGAAACCCCCGTCATCACCAGCAATCCGGTACGCCATCCCGAGCTGTGGCGGCTGGACTCTCCTGGTCTACCCATCCATGACGTCCGCGTCCGCATCGCCGACTTGGAGACTGGAGCGGTGCTGCCCTCCGGCGAAGTGGGCGAGATCCAGGCTCAGAGTCCGGCCATGATGGCCGGTTATCTGCCCGAGGAGGCCAACGCCGATGCCTTCGTCAATGGCTGGTACCGCACCGGCGACGTGGGCTGGATGGAACCAGACGGGTGGCTACACATCACCGACCGAGTCAAGGAAATGATCAAGGTCAAGGGCTTCCAGGTGGCCCCAGCGGAGGTCGAGGCCGTGCTCTTGGGCCATCCTGATGTGGCCGACTGCGCGGTGTTCGGGGTACCCGATCCCGAGTCTGGCGAGGCGGTAGTGGCTGCGGTGCAGCCCCTTCCCGGCCGGGACGCCTCTGCTGACGAGTTGAAGGTGCTCGTGTCCGACTCCCTCGCCAGCTACAAGTGCCTCCATACCGTGCACTTTGTGGACATGATTCCCCGGCTTCCCTCTGGCAAAACCCTGCGGCGGGAGTTGAAGCTCCGGTTCGAGCAAGTACCCGAATAGTGGACTCGGAGATGCTGCATCCCCGACAGTACGCAGCCCAATCCCCTGACCATCCTGCGGTGATCATGGGCCGGACCGGGGAGGTGATCACCTACCGGGAGCTGGACGAGGAGGCCAACCGGCTGGCCCATCTGCTTCGGGCACGGGGCCTCAACGCCGGTGACCATCTGGCCATCGTGTCGGAGACCACGCCGCAGTCGCTGGCGGTGTTCTGGGCCGCCCAGTTGGCCGGGCTCATCTATACGCCGATCAACTACCACCTCACCGCTGGAGAGATCCAAGCAGTGCTCGACGACTGTGGAGCGGCCACAGTGGTGACCTCGGCCCGGACTGCCCCGATTGTGGCCGATCTCGATCTGGCCCGGGTGCCGGTGCGCCTCACAACCGGTACCGATGCAGCAGACGGGTTCGAGCCGGTGGCAAACGCCGCCGCCGACCTGCCCACCACGCCGATCTCCGACGAAGGAGAGGGCCGGGAGATGGTGTACTCGGGGGGCACTACCGGCCGACCCAAGGGCATACGCAAGCCCACGGCCCAGACCGCCATCGGCGACCCCGCCAATCCCGCCGTGCAGATCGCGCTGGGCATGGCCAACTACGGCGTCGACCACACCAGCGTGTACCTGTCGCCCGCCCCCCTCTACCATTCGGCCCCGCTGGTGTTCTGCATGTGCGTACACCGGGTGGGAGGCACCGTCGTGCTCATGGAGCGGTTTGATCCGGCCGACTGCCTTCGTTTCATCGGCCACTACCGGGTGACCCACGCCCAGTTCGTGCCCACCATGTTCTCCCGAATGTTGAAGCTGCCCACCGATGTGCGAGAGGCCGCTGACCTGTCCAGCCTGCAACTGGCAATCCACGCCGCTGCCCCCTGCCCAGTGGAGGTCAAACGCCAGATGATCGAGTGGTGGGGCCCTAGCTTGTT
>VYDF01000279.1:0-1440 GCA_009843565.1 Acidimicrobiia bacterium
CGGGTGCTGAAAAAAACGAAATCAAGCCCTGGCGGCGTCTCGATTGGGTGATGCCGCAGGCCGGGAGCGCTCAGTTTGTGGCGGCGATGGAAAAGGTGCTGGATGTTGACCGGCGGCCGTACGATGTGGATTATCCGGTGGTGTGTATGGATGAGACGCCGAGGCAGTTGATTGGCGAGGTGCGGGTTGCGATGCCAGCGAAGCCGGGGCAGTTGGCGCGCCATGATTATGAATACCGTCGCAATGGGGTGTGCAATGTGTTCATGGCGAATGAACCGCTGGCGGGCCGGCGGATGACGAAAGTCACCGCGCGTCGCACCAAGGCTGACTGGGCTGAGTTTTTGAAAGACATTGAGCAGCGCTACGCGTCGGCGAAGAAGATGACTCTGGTGATGGACAATCTGAATACGCATCAGCCGGGCGCATATGTACGAGGTGTATGCGCCACAGCAGGCCAAGGCGCTGTGGGACCGGTTTGAGTTTGTTTACACACCGAAGCACGGCAGTTGGCTGAATATGGCGGAGATTGAGATCAATGTCATGGTTCAGCAGTGTTTGAATCGCCGCATTGAGACGATCGAAAAGGTTCGTGAGGAGGTGTCTGCCTGGCAGGCGAGTCGGGACCGATTGGAGGCGAAAATTGACTGGCAGTTCACCACTGACGATGCGCGTATCAAACTGAAGCGCCTTTACCCGACATTAGTCGTCTGACTGCACACTAGGTTGCGCTTGCCTTTCGGCATCAGCCGGTCCACCATCTCACTCAGCTTCAGACTCTTGAGCAGCTCGCATACGACCGCAAGACCGGCCCGCGAAGTCAATCGGTTTTTGCTGTCGGCGGTTTTGTAGGTTAAAATGTTCATCAGCCTTGTATTCTCCTTGATTTGTCACCCATTGGGTGATTCTTGTGTTCGTAATAAATTATTGATTATACAAGGCTTTTGTCTATATTGCTACTTCTAATTTCATGTTGGGGTGGCTCCCAAATCGGAAAATAGAACTCCAAAGCCCAACCGGCGCCTCGATTAGCGCCAACCACCTGACTTCGGCCACTGGAATTTACCCTTGACAGCACCGAATCAGTGTGATTGTACTGTGCGATCGCACACACTACCGTATTGAATCGGAATTTTTCGGCGAAATGCCGTGCTAAAAACGTGCCGAACCCTGCCAAGCCCCGGCATACCTGCACATGAATTGATGGTCAACCGCCCCGAAGGCGGCTGACTCATTTGAGCACACAGTTACGGACTGACCAGAGCGCCTGATCAAACTCAGCCCTGCGATCGGCATTGAGCTTCAACGTCCACTGGCGCGCATGATGCACAATCTGTCCAGCCAACGCATACAAACGGTAACGAACCGCTGGTCCCCGAGAACGTTCCCACTTGACCGGTAAAATCATCCGCAGCAAAGCCAACAGGTTATAGGCCATCGCAC
>VYDF01000279.1:1450-3510 GCA_009843565.1 Acidimicrobiia bacterium
ATCGCACACAGCTTGAAATACGCGGCGTTCGCATCAAAGTCACTGCACGGTAAATGGGCACCGGCAAAATCACTGCGCAGCTGTTTTATCAAGTTTTCTGAACACTGCGCTCTTTGATTGTAAAACCGCACGATCTGATGATCTGTTAATCCATCAACATCCAGGTTCGTGGCAATGGCCCGATACAGATAACGCCCACAGGCAACACTTTGCTCATCGACATCACCCAAAAGTCCGGGAAACAGATCCTGCTGGGGATCCGGTTCCAACTCACCGATTGGCCGGCGCTGCACCACCACGGTGAATGCGTCATCGGTCTTGATCATTGTGTGCAACGTGCGCGCCACCTGTTCAGTGGTGGACGCCTTGCCGTCTTTGTCAATCAAGTATTGCCAGTCCGATTCATCAATCGCACTCATCGACTGTTTGAGCCCGTCATCCATCTTGGCCCGAATCGCATAGCGCTGGTTATGCGCGTGACAATAGTTGATGATATCGGCCTGATAACCGGCTGCATCAATGCGCACATGTGACACCGATATGCCCGGTGGCAAGGCTTGTTCACAACGCTGGATGAATGCCAGGCTGTCCTTGTTCGGTGGTACATTGCCGGCGCGAAACTCAGTGGCCACCACCTGTTCGGTTTCGGCGATGTGTCCTACCATTGGCATAAATCCGGGATGTTTCTTGTAGGTGTACTTGGCATCTTTCTTGTCGGCACCAATGACAGTGGCATCAATATCCAGCACGGTCTTGCGATCATGCAAGGCGGCTTTGAGCAAGCGCCGGTTGACCACATCAAGTGCCTGTATCCCACCGTGGTTGGACCCCACGGCGCGCAGCCAGTTGCCCAGCGTATGGGCACAGGGTATTTGTTGGATACCCAACACCCGTAGCAGAGCTGACTCGACGCGCAGCTGTCGCACATCGTCCAGACATTTGGCACCAGCATGCAACATCAGCATAAAAGTGTTCAAGATGGTGGAGGATTGGTATGCGCGGTTGCGTTGGGCTTTGGGCATCAGCCGGTCGACTCACTTATTCAGTTCCAGGCGTTTGATCAGCTCAGCGAGCACCATCAGGCCAGCAGGCGAGGTCAAGGTGTGTGGGCTGTCGGAGGTTTTGTAGGTTAAAATGTTCATAGCCTTGTCATAATCTCGATGTTTGTCACCCATTGGGTGATGTGTTTATGTTATATATATCGTTGATTATACAAGGCTTTTGTCTTTGTTACAAATCCTATTTTCGGATTAGGGTGGCTTACTGAGACAATGAAATCGTCCTGTCTGTGGTAAAATGACAATGAATGCAATTGAACATAGGTGAACGAAATGATTACCGTAGGCATTTTGATTGCGGCGCAGCTGTTGCCGACAATCGCCCTTTACGCACATCTGGCGCAGGCCGGGTGAGCGGTGAAGCCAGGTCGTCTGACCTGGCTTTCTGTTATGAATCAGACGTAAAGCTGCGGATTCATGTCCGGGTGATACAGCGTCTGCTCGCTGTATTTCAGCGATTCAGGATCAATTTTGACTTCACCCTCATTTGCCCAATCTCTAAACTGTTCAAGCGCGTCATTCTGATTGATCGCATACAGCGATCTGCTCATGCTTTTGTCGGCCGACAGCCATTTAAAATCAAACTGCTTCATGTTTCACCTCCGTAGGCTGACTTCCATCAAAGCGTGACCCGCACACTGGTTGAAGTCAGCGAGCCAGGTAAGAGCCTCTGGATCATCTGCAGCTTTGTGCGTGAGTTCTGATACCAGGATCGGCGGGTCATGATCGTCCACATCGATGCCGGCATCGTGTTCGAGATCGAGCATTCCGCGATCAGACCATGCGAAATTACAATTCACCAGCGTTCCGATTCCCCTCCGCTCGACCGTCCAGTGCGCGTAGCATGAATTCGGATCTCAGACGATCACCTCCAGCGAATAAGCGCCGAAAGGGTCTGGCAGTGCAGACCCTGAAGTGTGCTGATTCCTGAGCTGCAGTAAAGCACTCCAGCGCGGTCTGGTCTCCCAGATCGTCACCGCGCCCGACCTCGCAGATTTGGTC
>VYDF01000279.1:3520-4582 GCA_009843565.1 Acidimicrobiia bacterium
CTATGATGTTCATTGGCACTACGATGGATGATCCGATTCTGAACCGATGGCCCTTGCATTTGCAGACGGGCTCGCCATTCTCAAAAACATAGTTGCACCTTTCCACCTCACCGGTGATGCCGTTGCCGCCACAGGCGGTTAGCGATATCAGCAGCGCCATCAAAATCAGTCGTTTCAATTTCGTTTCTCCGTTGTATCCTTTGGTGATCAGCAATCTACGGCGTTTGAAATGGGCTTGGCACGTAATTGCCTGCACGTGTTGTAATCCGGGTGATCTCGGCGGCTAGCATCGGCACACCATACCACAAGCGGTTTGGCAACATCTTTCATTCCTAAGAGTAAGGTCGTGTAGTTATCGCCGGATCGTATTCCAATCCCTTTTTGTAAACTTCGTCCGCATATCCTTCTGCCGAATTCATTGTCTACCCAATGAACATCAACGTCCCATTGACAATTGTTTGTAAACCGCAAGCCAATATCCCCCAAAGAGGTTAATTTTCCCCAATCGTGTGTCACGCAGTCATTCGAATCCTGAGCCGCAAGTGGTGAAGTGAACAGGATTGCAGCGGCAGCTATCGTTCTTATCAGTTTCTTCATTTCAAGTCTCCAGTGGTTGAAAACTCACATTGTAGTCATTGTAGTCTTTTTTGTTACTTATCAGCCCTATGCGCGCGCAGATGGAGCCTATAAGGAGGCAAAAGACTACAGAATTTCTTGGTTTTCGCCTGGAATTGGCAGATGAACGCCAAGAATCGCCCCGCGCACTGATGTTTTTGTCGCTGAATCACGCGTCCTGGTATCTGCCGCACCGACCCCGTCGATCGACAGCAGGTGTTCGATCAGCCCAAGTTTGAAATTCGGGTGCGGTCTGCCGGGCTTTTGCCACTCAACATAGGCATCGATCAGCCGTTTGCGCTGCGTTGCTCCAGACGGATTGAGTTCCAGGCATTCGGCGACAAAATCCTCGAACGGCGGCCGCTCGGATTCCACGTAAACCACCGCCGCCTGCCAGCAGGATTCAGGTATGACCTGATCAATCGAATAGGTTGAATCGTCATTGAC
>VYDF01000280.1 GCA_009843565.1 Acidimicrobiia bacterium
CCAGCGCCCATAGTGAGCTATTCCGCAATTCCCAGTTGATGCAGTCCTACATCCAGGAGATTGATCGAGCTCTAACCGAGACATCAGGCGTATTCTGGCAACGGTGGTTCCCCCGCCTCATCAACGCCTATCAAGCCAGACTGCCGCCAGCAGCGACCCGTTAACCTCCTGGGATCGTCAGCTAAGTCAGCGGGTGGCCGCGGCGATTGGTGCGAATGCCTCCTCATCAATGAGGTGGGGATTTTCGACTCTGATCGGTTCGATGACCACGTGGTTGGCGCCCGCCTCAAAGTGCTCGGTTGCTCGCTGGGCGATTGCGTCGGGCGAACCGACAGACACGATGGCTTCGCACAACTCGTCGCTGCCCCCTTCGGCGAGGTCGTCGTCGGTGAACCCGGCAGAGACGAAGAGCCGCCGATAGTTGCGCATCCCAAGGGAGCCGGCCAGGCGAGCACGGGCGGCTTGTAGACCTGCTTCGTGATCGTGGGTTAGGCAGACATACTGCTTGACCCCGAGCCAGGCTTGGGGGCCGAGAATGCCTCGGGCTCGGCTAACGAGCTCCGGCGGAATCTGAACTGGGATGGCGCCGGCGAAGTGCGCACCTGCTGCTGCCAGCATCTTGGGGCCGAGCGCACCGAGAACGACGGGCGGCGCTTGCGAGACTTCAGGGCCCAGCCAGAGGGTCGCACGGATGGCCTCAAGGTATTGGGTGACGGTCTCGACCGGCGAAGCGTATGTCCGTTTGAGGGCATCTTCGATCAACTCGGGGTGCGACATGCCGATTCCGAGCAGGAAGCGACCGTCGGACTGGTCGGCAAGAGTATTGGTGGCTCCGCCTACAGATTCGGGCGTTCGCAGATGGATATTGAGGACTGCCGTTCCCACCGTGAGCGAGCTGGTGGCACTGAGCAGCTGCCCGGCATGGATGAGCGGATCTCGTCCGAAGGAATCGGTCAGCCAGATCGCGCGGTAACCGAGTCGCTCGCTGTATCTGGCAATCTCCTGTGTCTCATTGACCGTCAAATGATCGAAGCGAAAGCCAAGCCCGATGCCGGTAGGGAGCGTCGTGGAGTCGAGTGCCATGCCTGTTGTCTAATACACCCTGCTGGCGCAGGACCGGGTTCACTCGACCCGAGTGGTCAGTACATGATGGTGCGGGTTAGGTGGTGGGGCCAGAAGGTGGCGTGGTACGCCTTCCAGAGCCGGAAGTCCACCTGAGGGACCACCAGCGACTGCGAGGGTGGGCGAATCCGGTTGATGGCGTCGGTGAGCAAGGCGGTGGCATACAGGGTGTGAGCCCTGATCTCCACTTCCTCGGCACTGTCTGCGGGAATCAGCTCGCCGTGGTTGATGGCAGCTTCCAGCTCTGGGGAGTAAGACAAAATGCCCATCAGTCGCAGGGCGACGGGGACTATGTAGTCGGCGAACGCCGTCATCCGATCCAGATCGGCGACTGCGAAGGCACCCCCGCTGGCCAGCGCCATGTGCAGCTGCCATAGCCAGAGTTGGGCCAGCTTGTGCAACTGCACCTTATGGCCCTCGTGGATGCTCACATCGTTGAACCGCGGAAACTCCACCACCAGACGCTCCAGCAGGCCGTTTCCGTCGGCGTACATGGCTGGCGCACAGTCGGCCACGAAGCGATGGGCACTGCCGTCGTAGCGATCGGCCAGGGTGCGGCCCGCCGTGTTGAGGATCTCGACCCGCTCATCCAGCATGGGGATTTCGATGTCTCCACTGAATACGCGGCCCAATTCGGCTCGACTGATCTCGGCCAGGTAGGCACCATCGGTCAGCGGCACGCCATCGTCAAGCGCCTGGGTAACGCAGGCGAACATCCCCTCGCTGTCCGACCAGGTGCGGCCCTGATAGTCGGCGGCGAACTTCACGCCGGTGTCGAAGTCGGTCAAGGCGAAGTTCATGGCCGCATAGAAGAAGGAGACATCGATGATCTCCTCCGGGTTGGTCCGGTCGCTGAAGGCGCCATCAACCGGGCCTGACGGGAAGGCGAACTCCTCAAAGGCCATCCATGTGGCCACCTTCTCGATGGCCTCGACCGAGGTGTGGACGTGTCGAGAGCGATCGACCATTCCGCTCACCGAGTGCATAACTGGCGATGACCACACTGGGGATTCAGGCATATCTGGCTCCTGTTGGCGCGAATTCGTCACAGGGCGAGGTGGAGTCGGAGGGCGTCGTCGAGGTGGGCCATGAGGTCGAAGGGGACTTGGCCAATCAGGCGGCCGATTCTCTCAACGGAGATTGACCTGACCTGCTCGGCTTGGGCTTTGGAGTCGCGTTCGAGGCCGGTGTCGGCGGCGACGAGCAGAACCTGGAAGGGGTGGATCTGCTCGGTGTTGGAGGTAATGGGGACCACGGTGACCACTCCGCGTCCCAACCGTGCGGCCGTGGTGTTGGCGCCATCGTTGCTGACAATCACCGCGGGGCGGGTTTGGGTGGCCTCGGCGCCCAGCGTGGGGCTGAGGTTGACGATGCGGATCTCTCCTCGCCGCATAGGAGTTACGAGAGCCCGTCAGAAGCGGTGGAGTCCCAAAGATGGCTCTCTTCGCTATCCCACTGTGTGAATGCGTCGGCGTAGTCCTGCGCCAACTCAGTTGCCCGCAGGAGCCGGATGGCCCGGTGCAGGGTGGCTGATCGGGAGGCGATTTGGTGGTGGCGGGCATAGGCGTCGAGGAACTCAACGTCTTCGTCGGGAAGGCTGACGCTAACTTTCATACCAGAAATGCTACTAGGGTAGGACTCAATGGACTCAGTCCGGTTCAGCTTTGATGGGCCTGCATTGCGCTGAGCGCAAGAGGTCTCGGGTTGCTCAGCGGTGGCGGACGAGGCCGAACGGGAAGCGGCCTTCGATGAAGTACGTGGACGACAAGAACACCGGCCGCCCCTCGCCGTCTAGGTGGTTCTGCACCAGCACGAGATAGGAGGCATCTTCCGGCTTTTCCCCCCAGCCGATGTCATCGCCGTGAGCAGCATGGAGCTCAGTTGTTGCGACGGCGACATGATGACCGTGTCGACCGAGCAACGCGAAGACGGACCCAGTGATGTCAGTTGGGTCCGGGGCACCGCCAAGGTGGTCGACTGGGATGACGTCGTACGAGAAGGCCACGACTTCGGCATCGGCGGTCAAAGCCCTCTCGATCTCCACCACCTCCGCCGTAGGGCTGAGCTGAAGCTCCTCGGCTTCCTCCTTGGAGATAGTTCTGATCGAAATGCTCCGATAGCGCATGCCGGGCTCAAGGCCGCGTCGACGTATCGTCTCGGTCATAGATTCGAGACGACGGATGTCGGCCTGGTGGTCATGTCCGGTGGCGACGACGACGGTGCCCGACCCGTGCCGGGTCACCGTTAGTCCGCGGCTCTCCAGGTCCTGAAGAGCCGTGCGAACCGTGCTTCGGGACACCCCGTAGTGGGTGGCCAGTTGATGCTCACCGGGCAGGCGCCTACCGGTTGGCCATTCGCCGCTTTCGACGCGCTCCCGCAGGTCCCGTGCTACGCGGTCCGATTGGGTCATCGCGATCCCTTATGACGTAGTAGTCGCCCGGCAGTCACACGACTCGGATGTTGCCGCCGTCGATTGGGATCTGTGCCCCGGTAGTTGCCGCGAACGTGTCGCTGCAAAGCTCGGCGACGACAGCTGCGACCGCCTTCGAGCTCACCGTTGTACCGAGCAGATTGCGGGACTTGTACTCTTCGACGGTCAATCCATGCTGCGTTGCCCTCGCTTCGAGGGTCTCATCGTCCCAAAGCCCGGTGTCGAACACGGCGTCAGGGTGGACGACGTTCACGCGGATGCCCTCTTCGGCCCACTCGATGGCGGCGACCCGCGCCAGTTGGGTCACGGCCGCCTTGGACGCGGAGTAGGCGGCTGCGCCCGGGCCGGGGGCAGGTACGTTCTTCGATCCGACTATGACCACCCGTCCACCGATGGGCGAGAGCGCTAGGAGGTCGTGGGTGGACGAGAGCAGTTGCGCGACCGCGTCGACGTTTACGGCTTGGACTGATCGCCAGTCTTCGAAGGCGAGGTGTTGAATTGGTGCTGACGGGCCGAAGATGCCTGCCGCGGCAACGACGATGTCGACCCCGCCGAACCGTTCAACCGCGTCGTCGATGGCCCGTTGCTGGGCGTCTGCGTCGGTGACGTCGACCTCGCGCCCGAGCCAGTTCGGGCCTTCGAAGGCGCACTCGATAGCCGGTGAGGAGTCGAATCCGGTCACGGCGCAGCCCTGGGAGAGGAGGACATCGGCACAAGCCCGGCCAATTCCTGATGCGGCCCCGGTGACGATCGCGGCGCAGCCGGTGAATCGGGCCTTGGGACCGTCAAGGGCGAGCTTGGCCTGCTCGAGTGACCAGTACTCGACATCGAAGATGTCTTCGTGCGGGAGTGCGACGTAGCCGCCGAGGTGGTCTTCGGCCCGCTCAAGCACGGGCATGGTGTGGGTGCAGAACTCAGCGGAGATGGCCGATGCCTTGGCGGTCTCGCCAAAACCGAGAAGGCCGATTTCGGGGGCGACCAGGACCCGGGGCGCGGGGTCCAGCAC
>VYDF01000236.1:0-3666 GCA_009843565.1 Acidimicrobiia bacterium
ATATTATCCTCGTTTTCCTTGGGTCGTTCTTCTTAGGTTCCTCGACATCCGCGACCTGCTCATCCCCAGTTAATTTGTTTATGCAGTTCAGCTGGGTCCAGGAGCCTCGACAACCGCGACCTGCTCAACCCCAGCCCAACTCCTCGAGGCGGTCGTCCTCGATGCCGAAGTGGTGGGCTATCTCGTGGATGACGGTGACGCGCACTTCCTCCACCACCTCAGCCTCGGTGTCGCACCCTCCGCAGATGGGAAGCCGGTAGATGTAGATGCGATCGGGCAGCACCATGGAACCCCCGCCGTAGTCGGCCCGGTCGGTGAGCGGCACCCCGTCGTACAAACCCCAGATATCGGGGTCTTCACCCTCATCCTCCACCAGTACCGCCACGTTCTCCATGAACTCGGCCAGATCATCGGGAACCTCATCCAAAGCCTGCGCCACCAATGCCTCAAACCGCTCCCGCGACACCGCAACCATCCCCGCCATCCTCCCACAAGAACCAAACCTCTTGACCTGGCCGAATGCAATTGTCGCAGTTGTCGGTACCTTGGTGGGGTGAGCGAATTGGGCGGGCTCCTCGAGGGGCTGAACGAGCGGCAGCGGGCCGCGGTGGAAGCATCGGAGATGCCGCTGTGTATTCGGGCCGGAGCGGGTACCGGAAAAACGAGGGTGCTCACCCGACGGATCGCCTATCAGGCTGACATCGGCGCTATCGACCCCAAGCGCACGCTGGCGCTCACGTTCACCCGCAAGGCGGCGAACGAGCTGCGAAACCGCCTGGCCGGGCTGGGGCTGCGAGACTCGGTCAGCGCGGGCACCTTCCACAGCGCGGCGTTTGCCCAGCTGCGCACCCGCTGGGCCGAGCAGGGGATTCGGCCCCCTGAGCTGCTTCAAGACAAGCGAGGGCTGATGGCACGGGCGGCGAAACAGGCGGGGATGCAGCTGTCCAAGGCCGACGTTCAGGATGCGGTGACCGAAATCGAGTGGGCCAAGGCCCGCCGCATCAGCTTTGACGGTTATCGCGCCGCGGCTGCCAGCCTCCGCCGATGGCCAGCATTGGATCCCGCCCTGATCGCCGACCTCTATCAGCGATACGAGGATGAGAAGGCCAAACGACGGGTGCTGGACTTCGACGACCTGCTGATTCTGGCCTTGCGGGACCTGAACGACGATCCCGACTACGCCGAAGCTCGCCGCTGGAAGTACCAGCACCTGTTGGTGGACGAGTTCCAAGACGTGAACCAGCTCCAGTTCGACTTGCTGCGGGCCTGGCTGGGAGACCAAACCGACCTGTGCGCGGTGGGCGACCCCAATCAGGCCATCTACAGCTGGAACGGGGCCGACTCCGACTACATCGAGCGGTTCTCACACTGGTTTCCCGGTGCGGCCGTTCTCGAATTGGTGGACAACTACCGCTCCACCCCGCAGATCCTGGCCGCAGGCCGAGCCGTGCTCTCCGCGGAAACCGCGTCGCTGGTTTCCCATCAACTCGACGGTCCTCGGCCGACGGTAACCACCCACGCCGATGACACCGACGAGGCCACAGCCATCGCCCGATCTTTGCGCGACGCCAAGGGTCCGGAAACGGCCTGGTCGTCGATGGCCGTGCTGACCCGCACGAACGCGCAGGCCGCCAAGCTGACTGCCGCCCTGCGCCGCGCGGAGATTCCCTATCGGGTTCGCATCGACGTCCACCGCAACGAGGAAGACACCGATGACAGCTTCTCAAACGGGGCCGACGCAGTGGACGTGGCCACCTTTCACGCGGCCAAGGGCCTGGAGTGGCCCATCGTGCATTTGGCCGGCCTGGAGCAAGGCCTCGTGCCCATCAGCCGGGCCCGGACGACGGCCGAGATGGCCGAGGAGCAACGGCTGCTCTATGTGGCCATCACCCGGGCAGAACACGACCTGCACTGTCACTGGGCAGCCGAGCGAGCCTTCGGCGAGCGATCAGTGGCCCGCTCCCCTTCCCCCTACCTGAACGACATCCTCAGCGCCGCCGGAACCCCTGCCTAGAGGTCGAAGGGAATCAGCACCACCACCACGGTGGCGTCGCAGTCGCGAAGCACCTGCTCGACACGGTGGCCCAGGAACGGTCGATCTCCAACTCGGCGGAGATTGGCCCCCATGACCACCAGATCGGCCTCAATCTCTCGTTGCAGCTTCAAAATCTCATCGGCCGGCGAGGTGCCGTCCATGACCATTGTCTGGGTGGTTGCCCCCAGTTCCGTGGCTAGCGTCTCGGCTTGGGCTACCACCTGCACGCCGACGATGCTGCCGCTGCGGGCAATCATCCTGCGGCTGAACAGCGACGGCAGCCCCGCGGGCTCGCTCCTAACGGTATTGACGTGGGTGAGGTGCAATTCGGTGCCGAGCTGCGCGCTGAGGTTGAAGGCCACCTCCTGGGCGGCTCGCGACACTGGGCTGCCGGTTACCGGCACTACCGCCCGGCTGTACGCCCCCGGCAGAGGCCGGTCCAGATTTCTCGCCCGGCGCACTACCACCACCGGGATGGGGCTTTCCGATAGAACTCCGTCAACCAGAGGCGAGATCACCTGCATGGTATCGGCGTAGTCCAGAGCGCCCAGCCCGATAACGCCGAACCCCAGTCGACTCTCGTCGATGATGGCCCGCACCGGGTCGTCTCCGCGCACCCGCCGGTGCTCCATGGCCCGGTCGTGCAGAACGTTGCGCAACGGAGTGATGTCCACCTCAGCGTCCCGGTCGCCCACCGTGAGCACCGTGGCCCCGGCTTCGATAGGCCAGGCAAAGTGCAGAATCTGGGCCGCGGCAATGGACTCCGGACCGCCCCGACTGGGCAGCAGGAGCCGTGACGTCCGCACGACGAGGTTCCGACTCAGCGCCTGCTCCCGGCCCAACCGCTTTTGCTCATCGGGGGTTCCCTGCCAGTTGTTCACCACCCCTCGCAGCGTGGCTGAGGCGAACAACGAAGTGAGCACCGGCACCAGCACGATCACCGAAAAGGCAGTGGGGCTGAACACCCCGACGCTCAATCCCACCGTGGCAATGACGATTTCCAGCGTCCCCCGGGCGTTCAGCCCGGCCCCCAATGCCAGTCCAGCCCGGTGGGTGCGGCCAGCGAGACGGGCCCCGCCATAGGCTCCGGCAAACTTGAACACGATGGCCACTCCGAGCACGATCAAGGCCCACCACAGGGCCTCGGCGTTGTTCAACAAGCGGAGATCTACCTGCAAACCGGCGGTGGCGAAGAACACCGGCGCAAACAAGGCGTTGGTAAGCCCCTCCAGGTGGTGGAGAACGTCGTCGTGCTGGAATCGGGAACGGTGGAGCACCACCCCGGCCACAAATGCCCCCAGCACGGCCTCCACTCCCAGCCACTCGGTGGCAACTCCAAAGCCCAGCATGGTCACCATGGCCACGCCCAGTGCCGCGGTCAGACTGCCCCCGGCGCGCCGCACCTGTCGCAACAACACATCCACCAAGCGCTGGCCCACAGTCAGTGCCAACACCCCGAAAGCGGCGATCCCCCCCAGCGTGGCCAACACCTGCCCGGCCGACACTTCGCCCGAGGTGGCCAAGCCGGTGAACACGCCCAACAAGATCCAGCCGACTACGTCGTTGGCCATGCCCGCGGCCACGGTGATTTGGCCGAAGTCCCGGCGCATCAGCCCCAATTCGCTGAGGAT
>VYDF01000236.1:3676-4533 GCA_009843565.1 Acidimicrobiia bacterium
CTGAGGATCTTGGCCACTACAGCAAGAGACGACACAGCGAGCGCCAGCGCCACGAACAACGTGAAAGTGAGCCGCTCGGCACCCTCGGCCAAGAACAAAGAGGGCAGCAACAGGCCGACCACAACTCCGCCGATCAGCGGCACTACCAGGCTGCCCGCGGTAACCAACAGAGCAGGCCGCCCCAGCTTGGTTATGAGACCCAAGTCGGTCTCGAAACCGGTCACCACCAACAGCAGAGCCACCCCCATCCAACTGACCGCGACCAGCAAAGTCCACTGCGCGCCCTGGCCGATCTCTGGCAAGAACCACTCGAAACCCGACTCCCACACCACCCCGAACACCGACGGCCCCAGCACTAGCCCGGCTAGCAGCGCTCCCACCACCGAGGGCATCCCCACTCTTCTCATCACCAGGCCAAAGAGATGGGAGACGGCCACCAGTACCAGGATGTTCACCCAAAAGACCAGAAGGTCGAACCCTCCCGTTTCGGCGGCAAAGACCATCGCCGACTCAGCCGCCCTCGGCGGCTTCATCCCAGTCGAAGTCCACCACCACCGGGGCGTGGTCCGACGGTTTCTCCCCCTTGCGCGCGTTGCGATCCATGAGCACCGTGGTCACCCGCTGGGCCAGCGGCTCGGTAGCCATGACCATGTCGATGCGCATTCCCTGGCGCTTGTGGAAGCGTCCGGCCTGATAGTCCCAGAAGGTATATAGGCCGTCGTCGGGCCACCGCCGCCGGAACACGTCCACCAAGCCCCAATCTGCCACCGCGGCAAAAGCGTCGCGCTCGGGACTGCTCACATGGGTGAGCCCCTCGAAGGCGGCGATGTCCCACACGTCGTTGTCGGCCGGGGCCA
>VYDF01000201.1 GCA_009843565.1 Acidimicrobiia bacterium
GTGACATCTGCTGCGGAGTGATTGCTACTGCGGAATGACCTGGTGTTTGGTGAGAAACCGAATCAAGCCGGCCACCAAATCCCACTCTTCTAGTTCGTCGAAGGCCACCCACGCCGCGTCGGCGGCGTCCGACCCCGCCGTCGGCGTCGCGTCGGCGGCAACGCTCACTCGGTAGTCCACCACCACGTAGTGGCGTCGGCGGCCGATGAGTTCGGTCCAGCCCACCGCTTCGCCCACATCTCCCTCTAGCCCGGTCTCCTCCCGCAACTCCCTACGAACAGCATCAGCCAGGCTTTCCCCTCGCTGCACTCGACCGCCGGGCACCGACCACAGCCCCTCTCCCGGTGGAGTGCCCCGGCGGATTAGCAGAATGGAATTCCCGCGCACCACCACCGCGCCCACGCACAATTCCGGACCACTCATGGTCGCCGGTTCCACACCAGAGCGGTGCCCGGCAGCAGCGATGTGATCTCCGGACCGCTCATGGCTCCTAGTCTTCGTCGAGCCGGGTATGCACGATCAGCGCGTGGGCGGTCATCTTGAAGGTTTCGAAGAAGTTCTTGGCCTCCCGGTGACCAGGTAGCACGAATGCGTCCATGGCCACCAGCTCTTGATCGCTGGCCCACAGCAGCAGCGCATTGAACAACGACTCCCCCACTCCCACTGACCGGGCATCAGGGGTGACAAACAGCTCTTCAATCCGGGCAATCGCCGATCCGTCCCGGCGGACGATTCGCCGAGCCCATCCATAGCCCACCACCGTGTCGTCCCAGATGCCCGCAACCAATACGGCCTCAGGATCGGCGATCAGTTGGGCAAGATAGTCCTCCAGTGGCTCAGGAGCGGCCTCGGTGGCCATCCATCGATCTCCTCCCCGATATTCGAGGGCTTCGCTTCGGGCCTCCCGAGCCAATCCTGCGATGAGGCCGATCTCGTCGGGAAGGGCCGGTCGGGCCGCGCCGTCCTTAGGCCGCTCGCTCATTGTTCAAGAAGGCTCAGAATTGGGAGGATCGGCACGGGAATCAGTCGGCGCAGGGGTGTGGCCCAATGCCATGCGCCCCAGGAGCCGAGCCGCTTCCAGGTGTCGGCGGCCCTGAGCCGCTAGCTCCTCGCTCGGTTTGTTCGGTTCAAGAAGCAGTCCCAAGGGCGCGAACACCAGCGCATCGAGCACCCGGTCCAGCGACTCCCGGTGCGAATCCGGTTTGTCGGCAGAGCTCACAACCGGGCCAGCGATGGGCAAGGCTCCTCCCCCGACGGACACCGGGGGTTGTCGCGGGGTCCGAACTGGCTGGAGCTGACGATCAGAAAACACCCTTCGCACGTCCACTCGTTGTCCCGTTTGGGTGCTACTTGGCCCGCGGCCTCTGGCAATGGTTCGGGAGTCTCCTCGTCCTCGTCGTCACCCGCGGCCAGACGATCCTTCAAAATGGTGTCGAGATCGGCTTCTACATTGTCGGGGTCGATGTCCTCCGCATCGCCGTCCTCGTCTTCCGACATGTTCGAGCCGCGGACCGACCCGTTTTCGGCCTCCTCCTCCTCCTCTTCCTCGTCTAGATCGTCATCCAGATCGCCGTCGAGATCGTCTTCCAGGTCGCCTTCGATTTCGTCATCGAATTCGCCGTCAAGATCGCCGTCGAGATCGTCATCGATGTCGCCGTCATCGAATTCGTCTTCCGGGATTTCGTCTTGCTCGTCAGGGTCAGTCATTCTCCCCTGGTCCCTTTCTCAGGTATTGCGATCAGCGCGGATCATAGACACACTTGCCCCGTGATGTGTGCTCATTGCCGATCAATATTGTGACGGCCTACGCGCGTTCTTCGACTTGGCGTCGCTGTTCGGCTCGGCGTTCGGCATCCAAGCGGCCCAAAGGGGGCTCTTCGCTGAGGTCTACGAACTTCATCATCTCCGCGATTGCCGTGTGGCCAGCCTCATCTCGGATGAGCCGCCACATCTCCTGTCCGACCTTCCGATAAACGGAGTGGCCTTGGGGAGTGGTGCGCAGCTCGATGAGATGCATAGCTGATCGGGCATTCACACTCATCGCGAAACGCACTTTGTAGGCGAGGCACACCGCATAGGAGGCCTGTTCGGTAAAGTCGCGATCCAAGAGGTGATAGAGAGCCGCTGATCGCTCCATAACCTCGTTGAACAACGGGGCGCAGCCCGCGGCGTCTACCGCCTCAGGGCAGGTGAACCCGTGTTGAGGAGTGAGCCTCTGCCATTCCAAAGTGAGCATTCGATGGCGCTGAAGATCTCGGAAGGCGCCGTAGTCGGCCAAGATGTCGAATCGGTAGAAGGGCCGTTCCAAGGCTCGTCCCGGCTTGTGGCGGCGGTTGGCTCTCGTCCCCACATAGGCTCGCACCACCGTTAGCCGGTCTTCGGCGCCCATGGCCCGCACCTCGCGCTCCAGTTGCTCCTCGGGCAGATGGGTGTAGGGGTACAGCATGGAGGCCACCATCTTCACCTCGGCTTCAGGGTCGAAGTCCACCAGGCGGACCGCGGGGACGTCGTCGGCGGGCAGATCAGGGGGCAGCAAGTGGCCGGCCACGCTCTCCAGGGATTCCCGGACGTCACCCAGATAGCGGCTCCAAGCCATACCCCGATCTTCCAGGTCCACACGCTTCAGAAATGAGGGGATCACCTTGCGCAGCTCGGTCAGCATCAGATCGGCATACGTCTGGACCTCCGGGAGATCGTGGGCCCGCATGCGCAGCAGGAGCAGCTCGTAGGACTGGCCGGTGCCGTAGATGCCGACGTTCGACACGGTCGCCGCCGGCAGCAGCCCCCGAACCGCATCCAGCGCTTTGGCCCGAACCGCCTGGCGGTAGGCGAAGTCTGAGGAGCTGGAGTCCTTGGGGGTGTGCTGGCGGTAGAACTCGGTCATGGCCGGCAGGAGTTCACCGTACGACTCGAACATCCGGTCCATATCGCTTACGTAGCGTCCCGACAAGGGCGACTCCCCTACTTCGGGGTCGCGGTAGTAGCGATAGCGGCCCCCGATTCGGGACAGGTAGTCGATGTACCGGGTGGACTGCTCCAAGTACGACATCAGCCGTCCCCACTCCAGCACCTTGGTCAAAATGTTGGAGGCCTGCTCACAGGCCAAGTGGACGCCGCCCAACTGGGCTACTGAGTCGTCCCCGTATTCGAAGAAGACCCGGTCGTACAGCTCTTCGGCCCGTCTGAGGCCGACAGTGGCATCAATGCTCATGTCGCCGCTGATGTCCAACTCGCCGACGAACTCGTCTAGAAACAGCCTCCGCAGTGACTTTGCCGACCGGCTGTAGCGGGCGAACAACGCACCCTTGACCACTTCTGGCAGGTTCACCAGGGCGAATACCGGCTGGTCAAGGTTGGTAAAGTACCGGCGGAGAATATCCGCCTCTTCATTGGTGAACTGTTCAGCGACGTACTGGGTCATTGGCGATGAACTGGGTCATTGCAAGCTGTGAGCCAGCTCATCGGCAGCCTGATCCAAGGCGTCGAGGTCCAACCACAGGTCGGCCACCGTCATGGCCATGATCTTCGCTCCGTCGAGCACCGCCTGGTCTCCGCTCTGCGATTTCGCATAGTGGGCAAACTCCGGGGTGTGGATGGCCACATTGTCGGGGGCCACCTTGATCATGGGATGAATCGAGGGCACCGCGTAGCTGACATTTCCCATGTCGGTGCTGCCCACTACTGCAAATGACGATCGAGGCTCGCTTACCACTCTTCCCGTGGCCGCGGCATTGCGGGCGTAGAACTCCAGCATGGTTTGGCTGTTGATCATGTCGGCATAGACGGGCGCTTTGCACTGGCACTGAAGGTCGACTCCGGCGGCGGTGGCACCGGCCTCAAGACAATCCACAACCCTTTGACGCAACTCCGCGAGGCTGTCGAGCTTGGGTGATCGCACGTACCACTCCGCAGCAGCCTCGTGGGGAACGATGTTCGGCTTGTCGCCGGAGCGGGTGAAGATGCCGTGGATTCGCTCGTCGGGTCGTATGTGTTGGCGAAGAGCAGCCACGTTCATGTACCCCAAGACCGCACCGTCAAGGGCGTTTCGTCCCTTGTGGGGCGAGGCGGCGGCGTGGGCCGACTGGCCGGTATAGACGGCTTCGATCTGCTCCACCGCGATGGCGTTCATTCTGTTGAGCTCGTGGTTGGCGGGGTGGACCATCATGGCCGCGCTGACGCCGTCGAATGCGCCCCGCTCCAACATGTAGCACTTGCCTCCCCCACCCTCCTCAGCGGGGGTTCCGATGATGCTGATGCGCCCGCCAAGCTCTTCCGCGAGCGCAGCCGCGGCCAGCCCGGCCCCCAACCCGGCTGCCGCGATCACATTGTGTCCGCAGGCATGCCCGATCTCCGGCAGCGCGTCATACTCGCAGATCACCGCAATATGAGGACCGGTTCGACCAGACCGGGCAATGAACGCCGTGTCCAGGTCGAATGCCGAGCGCTCTACTTCGAGCCCTTCGTCCTCCAAGACGGAGCAAAGCAGATC